>JAASSQ010000275.1 GCA_021767845.1 Roseovarius sp.
CTCGATCTCGTCGCGGCGCATTTCGGTCCATCGGCTGACCGGGATCACGCAGTCATCCGAGAAACCCCGCAGGTAGGGCGAGGCCGGGTCCATGTTGCGGTGGCGGAAACAGCCGAAGGCCTTGGTGTCCAGCAGGTGTTTCTGCACCCCGTGGAAATGGTTGATCATCGCCATCCCGCCCCAGCAGACGCCGAAGGTGGAATGCACGTTCGTCTGGGTCCAGTCGAAAACCTGCCGCAGCTCGTCCCAATAGGTGACCTCGTCGAAATCGAGATGTTCGATCGGGGCGCCGGTGATGAGAAAACCGTCGAATTTCTCGCCGGTCTCCGCCACCTCGCAGAACGGGCGGTAGAAGCTTTCCATGTGGTCGGCGGCGGTGTTCTTGGTGCGATGCTCGCTCATGCGGATCAGGCTGAGCTCGATCTGAAGCGGGGTTGCGCCGATCAGCCGGGCGAACTGGTTCTCCGTCTGGATCTTCTTGGGCATCAGGTTCAGAAGCCCGATCCGCAGGGGGCGGATGTCCTGCCGCGCGGCCTGATCCTCGGACATGACCATGACGCCTTCGCGCGTGAGCACGTCATAGGCGGGCAGGTCCTCGGGGATCTTAATGGGCATGGCGGGTCAGGCTTTCGTTGCGGTCTGCGTAAGATAGGCGGTCAGGCGCGGCGCTCAAGAGCGGTGGCCACAAGGTCATCGAAGGCCTGCGCATCGCGCGTTGCCGCAACCTCGTCGGCGGTGACGGTCACGCCCCATTTCGCCATCGCCTCGTAGCGCGGGGCGCGGTGGGCAAGGGCGCGGGCATAGGTCCACCGGATGAAGGAATCAGGATCAACTTCGTCCGCTTTGCACTTGTTTTCACGCAGATATTCCGACCAAGCGGCATCGAGGAACTCGGGCTGGTAGGCCATCGGCTTGGGCGCGCGGTCAAAGCGGCGGACAAGCTCTTGCGTATGCGCCGCGCTGCCCTGGATGTAGACCAGCAGACAATGGCGCGACAGTTCGTTCAACAACGGGTCGTCGGGATCGTCCCCATCGACCCATTCGCAGATCGACCCGCCGGTGTCGCAGACGAAATTCGGATAGCCATAAAGCCGCTCGGCCCGCCGGATGAAATGTGGCGTGTCATACAGTGCGGCGATCTCGGCCTTGCGGAACTGGGCCTGCCGGGTGCGATACTCGTCGATCGGCAGCCCGCCCTTGGCCGGATCGCCCGGCTTGCCCAGATAGGTCGAGACCGGCGTCAGGTTGTTGAAGGTGATGTTCGACCCGATATAGATCGAGTCCGACAGCAGCAGGTCGCGCAGGAATGGCACCTGCATCGCGTGGGCCTTGGCGTTGTCCACGATCAATTCGCCCATGTAGCGGGTGCCGATCCGGTAATCGATCGAATAGTGGAACCACCCGCCCGCATCGCGCAGCATGTTGGACAGGTGGGTCTTGCCCAGGCCCGACATGCCGTAGAACAGCACCCGCTTGTTGGCCGCCTCGCGCCACTCCCGAGCCGAATTGTAAATCATCGCGGCATCCTTTCTGCTGGCGTTTGGTAGCCAGAGGGGCAGGGCAGGTCAATGCAAAGCGGCCCGCCACGAAAAACCCCGCCAGGCTGTGCCGGACGGGGCCATGATCTGTTTCGCTTGGGCACGATCAGAAGGTGAATTCCGCCTTCACGCCAACGCCCAGGGCCGAGTTGTCGGTAAAGGACGCGACAGGCTGGCCGGCGACCCCGGCAACGGCATCGCCGAGCCACGAATAGTTGATGCCGCCCGAAAAGGTCAGGTCGTCGTTGCGGTATTGCCCGCCGACCGTGATGCCGAACAACCCGTCGGTCGGACCGAGCGGAGACACCGTGGACCTGTTGTTCTCGGGTTCGTAGATGAAGGTGACCGACCCGGCCAGCGACTCGTTGAAGCGATGGGCCAGACCCACCGTGTAGCGGTGGCTGTCATCGAGATTCACGAGGTCCGATTGCAGCAGCAGCGGGATCACGTCCACCTCGGAGAAATCGGTCCAGCGGAACGATGCCGTGAGCAGGGTGCTTTGCGAAATGCCGGTCTGGAAGTCCAGGTTCAGCGATTGCGGCGTCTTGTAGCTGATGTTGCCCGGCACGACACTGCCGAACACGGCCTCGGTCGTGCTGGCGGAGTGATCCGTCTCGAACCGGTAGGTCGCCGAGAAGCGCAGCGCGATGTCGGGGATCTCGTAAGTGGCGCCCAGCAGGTAGTTGAAGGTCGAATCCTCCTGCATGTTGAAGGCGTAGCCACCGTTGCCCACGAAGCGCGCCGATTGCGCGGCGAAGGCCGGGGCGAGCACGCCGGGCAACGCACCGGCACCGTAGTTGCGCCCGATCCGTGCTGCCGCGCGTGCATTGCCGCCCAAGGCCGCGGCCAGGGTCCGCGAGGACAGGGCCGGGGTGCCGGCGGGACGGCTGGCATTGAACGAGCGCGTGACCGCCGCGGCGGTGATCGCGTTGCGATAGGCCACACCGTTCAGCGCGACATCCGCCTTGACGGATTCGTAGGACACGCCGCCATGTACGCTGAACCGGTCGCCGATCTTGTAGCGCAGGATCACCGAGGCCGCGCGACTGGACAGGTCGGCGTTGGTTCCGGCCAGATTGTCGGTTAGCGGGTTGCCGTTGTAATTGACGTTCGTTCCGTAGGGTTGCTCGACCAGCAACGCGTAGGAAAACGCGTCGGTGACCTCGTTGGTGTAGCTGAAGCTGAACTGCGAATAGCCTTCGCCAACATCGTAACTGCCGGTGCCGCCGAGATCCGTGCCCGTCACGCTGGGGGTGACGTAGCCCAGTGAAAAGGCGATTGAATTGTCACCGGCGAAGATCGCCGAGATCGGCTGACCGGACCGGTCCAGGCCACCGGCCTGGGCGGTGCCGGCAGCCGCGCAGAGCGCCGCAGCGACTAGGGTATGTTTATGCATGTCTGTCCTCTCTCCTCCGTGTGAAAAAGATGTTACCGGGGGTGTGATACCGGTCAATCTTTGACGCTACGTCAATGACGTAACGGAACAAACGGGTGACGCGAGCGCCACAGGTTAAGGGGTATCGGGCAGGTCATCTGGTGCGTGCGGCAAAGGGGCGGTTGCGCCGGGTCTCGGACCACAGGTTGAGGTAATTGGCGCCGAAGATCACCGCCGCCCCGAGAATCACGAAAAGGTCGATCGGTTCGTCGTAGAAGATCAATCCGATCACCGCGATCAGCGGTAGGCGGGTGAAATCCACCGGGCTGACCAGCGTGGCGGGTGCGATGGACAGGGCGGTGGTCAGGCAGAAATGCGCCATCAGCCCGCCGCAGGCGATCACCACCAGCCAAGGCAGCGACACGAGCGACGGCAGGGCGACGTCGCCATCGATCCCGGCGCAGATAAGCCCGAACACCGATTGGCTGAGCGTCATCCAGAACAGGATGCAGGTCAGGGTTTCGGTGCGGGTCAGGCGCTTGGTCAGCAGGATCGACCCGGCGAAACCGATGGCTGCGGACATCGCGGCGAGGGTTCCTAGATTGATGGTTTCGGCGCTCGGGCGGGCCACGATCAGGATGCCGACAAAGCCCATGCAGGCCGCGAGGATGCGGATGCGGGTCAACCGTTCGCCCAGAACAAGCGGCGACAGGACCAGAACCCAGAGCGGCGAGGTGAATTCCAGCGCAAAGACCTGCGCCAGCGGAATGACCGTGATCGCATAGAACCACAGGTTCTGGCCGGAGAAGTGAAAGACGTTGCGCACCAGATGCAGGCCGGGGGATCGCCCCGTGACGCTGCGGATCGCGCCGGTGGATGAGGCGACCAGCATCAGGATCGCCCACCCCACGACGCTGCGATACATCATGATTTCAAAGGTATCGAGCTCGAAGCTGACCGA
>JAASSQ010000276.1 GCA_021767845.1 Roseovarius sp.
CCCTTTGTGACGAAAAACGCCCGCTCTGGAAAGAGCGGGCGCCTGGTGATCCGGTGCGGATCGAAACCTTAGCGGCGGATGCCGAGGCGCTTGATGAGGTCCTGGTAGCGGCCCTCGTCCTTGGCCTTGAGGTAGTCCAGCAGCTTCCGGCGCTGTGCGACCATTTTCAGAAGGCCACGGCGGCCGTGGTTGTCCTTCTTGTGGGTCTTGAAGTGCTCGGTCAGCGTGGAGATGCGCGAGGTGAGGATGGCGACCTGAACCTCGGGCGATCCGGTGTCGCCTTCCTTGGTCGCGAATTCCTTCATCACGCGTGCTTTTTCTTCGACAGTGATCGACATCGGGGTCTCCTTCTTGGTCAAGGTGTTCAGGGCACAAGCCGGGATGTCGTCCAGCAGGGTCCTATGGAGATATCGCGCGGATCACTCCGGCGATGGGGGCGTATAGGAGAGTTTGGCGCGAAAGAAAAGGGGGAATCGGCCGCTAGAGCCGGGCCGCCGGGGGCAGGCTGCTTGCGGCGACCAGGGTGACATGGCCAAGGCCCAGCCCGTCACCCCCGGCGATGGACGCGATGCGCATGCCGTTCAGCAAGAGGTGCTGGCGGTCCGCATCCTCGGGGTCGGGTTCCAGCGCGACATCGGGATCGGGGTCGGCGATGTCGTCATAGATGACCATCAAGGTGTCTTCCTCGACCGAGAAATCCGTGATCTCGGACTGGTGGGGCTGCGTGATCCAGTGCCCGAGCGCGAAGGTGTCGGCCCCGGCCCCGCCGCTGACGGTGTCGCCCTGCCCTGCCACGATCAGGTCATCGCCCGCCCCGCCGTTGAGGTAATCGCCCGCGTCGGCATCGCCGGTCGCGGCGGTTTCCGGGTTGTCCACGAGCCCGGTCAGGACATCGTTGCCCGGCCCGCCGAACAGGGTGTCGGCCCCGGCACCGCCCAGAAGCGTGTCGTCGCCCAGCCCGCCATGCAGCGCGTCGGCCCCGGTGCCGCCCTGCAGGCTGTCGTTATCTTCGCCGCCGGCAAGGCTGTCGGCGCCCGCGCCACCGCGCAGATGATCGTGCCCCGCATGGCCGAAGAGCGTGTCGTCGCCCGTATCCCCGTGCAGGCTGTCATCGTCTTCCTCGCCATGCAGCAGATCGCCCCCTGCGCCGCCCAGAAGCGTGTCGGCGCCGCTGTCGCCATGCAGGGTGTCGGCGCCGTCGAGGCCCGCGACCGTGTCACCCCCTCCGTAGCCGTTGATCTGGTCGTCGCCCGGCGTTCCGGCCAGCGTGTCGTCAGCTTCGGCCCCGGACCGGATCTCGCCCGGCACATAGCCCTGCGGGTCATGTGTGGCCTGCGCTTTGACGGGGTCGGGACGGTCGGTTTCCGGGTTGCCGGTTTCCGCTGCATCGCCGCTCTGGTCCGGCGCGGTCTGCGGATCATCCTCGTCCGGCGTGTTGCGGATGGTGTTCAGCAGGTCGTCCGAACCGTCGCCCGTGTTCGGAGGGTTTGTCAGCGCCGCGTCGGGCTCGTCATCGGACTGGCCCATTTCGAACCCATAGAACGCGGTCGCGCCGACCGCCATCATACCCAGAACACCCGCAAGCAACAGCATCGCTTCGCACCACTATAACCCACGATATAGGGCCATAGCGCCCCCACCCCGTCAAACATTCCCGGAGTCATTGGTTAACGGATCGGGGGCAAATGCTGCGCCGTGGCGTCAGTCGCAGGCGGCGGTCACGATGATCTCGACCTTGAGGACATCACGCGCCAGCCTGGCCTCGCCGCAGGCGCGGGCGGGGGCGTGGCCCTCGGGCACCCAGGCATCCCAGACGGCGTTCATCTCGGCGAAATCGGCCATGTCGGCCAGCCAGATGGTGGCCTGCAGCATCCGTTCGGGCGACGACCCGGCCTTGGCCAGCAGCGCCTCGACGCGCGAGAGGCAGTCGCGGGTCTGCTCGGCCACGGTGGCCCCGTCGCCCACCTGCCCGCAGAGGTAGGCCACGCCGTTGTGCTTGACGATCTTGCTCATCCGGGCGCCGGTGTCGATCCGTTCGATCATGTGTGCTTCCTTGTCATTCTGCCGCGTCGGGCGTTTCTTCCATTGCCGCCAGCTCGCCCAGTGTAATGGGTTTCAGGGGCGGGCGGATGCGGTAATAGCCCGTCGCGTCGAGCGATGCACCGTTTTCCTCGGCCAGGATCTGGCTGACGGTCAGGCCGCAATAGCGGCCCTGGCAAGCGCCCATGCCGGCGCGGCCGAAGGCCTTGGCCTGGTTCGGGCCCTGGCAGCCGAGGCGCGCGTAGCGGCGGATGTCTCCGGCGGTGACCTCTTCGCAGCGGCAGACGAGCGTGGCGTCGGCGGGTGACAGGGCGGCGCGGTAGGGCGGATAGGCGGTGTCGAGAAAGGGGCGCGCGGCCAGTTCTGCGGCATGGCGCTTGAACAGCGGCGCGGCCTGCGCATCGCGCTGCGCGGCGGTGAGTCGGCCAAGGTCGCAGGCGGCGTGCAGGGCGGTAAGGCGGCCGGCGATCTCGGCCACCTTGGCGCCGCCGATCCCCGCCCCGTCGCCCGCGATCAGGATACGCTCGCAGGATGTGGCGCCCCAGGCATCGCAGTCCGGCGAGAAACAGGCCTGCCGCGCATCCCAGTGATGCGCGATCCCCAGCGAGCGCGCGGCTTGAGTGTTGGGCACCACCCCGTGATGCAGCAGAACGGTGTCGCAGGCGATGCGATGCGCCTGCCCCCCGGCGGTGAAGCGCAGCGCCTTGGCCTCGGTCTCGCCCTCGACCGCCAGATCGGTCGCGCCCTTGTGGCGCGGCACCCCGGCGCGGCGGAGTTCGGTCAGCATTTTCAAGCCCTTGAGCATGTAGCGCCAGCCGCGCAACGCGCCGGGCAGGTGCCGGAGCGAAGCCATGAAATCGGCCCGCGTCTGGGTTTCGACCAGCGCCAGAGGCGGGGTGCCCGCGCGGACCATCTGCGCCGCGATCAGGTAGAGCAGCGGGCCGGAGCCCGCCAGGACCGCGCGCCGGGGCAGGACGCCCGACTGCTTCAGGAGGATCTGCGCCGCGCCCGCCGTCATCACGCCGGGCAGCGTCCAGCCGGGGATAGGCATCGGCCGTTCCAGCGCGCCGGTGGCCAGAAGGATACGTTCGCCCCGCGCCACGGCGCCGCGCCCGTCCACGGAATAGGCGACCTCGCCGGTGTCCTCGACCTTCCAGACGGTGGCGCCGGTGACATGGGTAATCCGTTTTTTTTCAATGGCTTCAACCAGCGGCAGTCCCTCGGAGAAATCCGCCCCGAGGATCGCGCCCCGGCGGCCGGCGGCGCGGGCGACATCGCGATAGATCTGCCCGCCGGCGCGCGGTTGTTCGTCGATGATCAGCACGCCGAGACCCGCAGCCGCCGCGGTGGCGGCGGCGGCCATGCCGGCGGGGCCCGCGCCGACGACGATCAGGTCAGCCGTCTGCATCGCTTGCCCCCTTGTCTTGATGGGCGCGGTCCACGATCAGCCCGTCGGACACCTCGATCATGCAGGCCTGCCGGGTGACGCCATCGACCTCGACAAGGCAATCGTAACAGGCCCCCATCATGCAAAACGGCGCGCGGGGGGCGCCGGAGACGGGCGTTTCGCGGAAGCTGCGGACCCCGGCGGCCAGCAGCGCGGCGGCAAGGTTGGCGCCCTCGGGCAGCGCATAGTCTTGTCCGTCGAACCGCACGCTCACGCGGGGGGCTGCGTCGGGGGCGAGGTCAAGAAACGGCGAAGCGTCGTTCACTGAACACCTCCAGATCCGGGGCGGCGGCGTTGCCTTCCAGCCAGTCGGGCAGGAACCGGGCATGGGCCGCCGCAAGGGTGATGCCGCTATGGCAGGTGACAAGGTAAGCC
>JAASSQ010000277.1 GCA_021767845.1 Roseovarius sp.
TAGAAGCCGCGGTTGACCTCGCCCAGAACGTTTTCGGCCGGGATGCGGACATCTTCGAAGATCAGTTCGGCAGTGTCCGAGCACAGCCAGCCGGTCTTGTTCAACGCCCGTCCGACCGAAAAGCCCGGCGTGCCTTTTTCGACCGCAAACATGGTGATCCCGCGCGACCCCTTGGCATCGGGATCGGTCTTGGCGCCGACAAAGTAGAGATCGCCATGCACGCCGTTGGTGATGAACATCTTGGTGCCGTTCAGCACCCAATCCGACCCGTCCCGCACCGCGCGGGTGCGCATGCCGGCCACGTCCGAGCCCGCGCCCGGCTCGGTCACGGCGACGGCGGTGATCATTTCGCCAGAGGTGATCGACGGCATCCACCGCGCCTTCTGTTCGGGCGTGCCGGCGTTTTCCAGATGCGGCGAGGCCATGTCGGTGTGGACCAGAACCGTGGCCGAGAATCCGCCGAAGGTGGATCGCCCGACCTCTTCGGCCAAAACCACGCTGGACATCACGTCCAGCCCCGCGCCGCCATACTGTTCGTCATAGCGCATCCCCAGAACGCCGAGATCACCCATCCGGCGCAGCACGTCGCGGGGCACCATGCCCTCCTCCTCCCAGGGCTCGGCCTTGGCGGTCACCTCGGTTTCGATGAACCGGCGCAGCTGGTCGCGGATCAAGTTGAGGTCTTCGTTGAACGGGCCGGAGGCCGCGGTGATGTTGTCTTGTCTGGTCATGTGTTTTCCTCTGGATCGAGTTTGATAAGTGGGGCGTGCCCGGCAACCGTGTCGCCCGGTGCACAATAGATTTCCGTCACTACGCCCGCGACCGGCGCGGGCAGGCTTTGCAACAGCTTCATGGCCTCAAGCACCACAAGCGTGTCACCGGCTTTAACGCGGTCGCCGCGTGCGACACGCACCTCGGCAACGGCGCCGGGCATGGGTGCGGACAACAGGTCAGCGACGCCAGACCCGCCGGTGGCACGTTGCAGATGCTGGTCTTCCAGCGTGCGCAGGTCTGTCGCGGTCATTCCGGCAGGGGTTTGCAGGTGCACCCGCCAGTGACCCGGCGCGCGCGAGACATAGGCGGTGCGCGAAAACGGAACCCCGTCGATGCGTCCGCTCAGACGGCATCCTGTTAAGGCGGCACTCTCGACCGCGATGGTCTGGCCGTCCAGTTGTACGGCTGTCAACACCGACCCGGAGCCGTTTACGCGGATCGGGTCGTCTTTGGTCGTCTCCCAATAGGATGCTGCACCGGGCCACCCCGCAGGGGCCGTGAGCCGCCATGACCCCAGGCTTTCCCAGGGCGACGCGCCCGCCGGGGCGAGATGCAGATGCAGCGCCATCGCGGCAAGGGCCATGTCCCGGGGATCAGCGGACGGTTCAGTCCAGCCGCCTGGAAACATCTCGGGCAGGCCTGAGGTATGGTGCCGGAACGCCTCAAAATCCGGGTGTGTCAGCAACGCGCGCTGATAGGCCAGGTTCAGACCGACGCCACCGACTGCAAAGGCATCCATTGCGACAACCGCCCGGCGGATCGCACCGGCCCGATCCGGCGCGTGGACGATCAGCTTGGCAATCATCGAATCGTAATGGTGGCTGACGACCGAGCCTGCCTCGACCCCGGTATCGAGCCGCACGCCGGCGGGCGGAGCCCAAAGGCTGATCTCGCCCGTTTCGGGGCGGAAATTCTCGGCCGGGTTTTCGGCGGCGATGCGGATTTCAATGGCGTGCCCGTCAAACTGCACATCGCCTTGCGTCAGCGCCAGCGGCTCGCCCCGCGCGATGCGCAACTGCCATTCGACCAGATCGATGCCGGTGATCGCCTCGGTCACGGGGTGTTCCACCTGCAACCGGGTATTCATTTCCAGAAAGTAGTATTCACCGCGCCCGGGGTCATAGAGGTATTCCACCGTCCCGGCGGAGCGATAGCCGATCGCCTGCGCCAACCGCACCGCTGCCGCACGCATGCGGTCGCGCACAGCCTCGGGAAGATCGGCGGCGGGGGCTTCTTCGATCAGCTTTTGGTGGTTGCGTTGCAGCGAACAATCGCGGTCGCCCAGATGCAGCACGGTGCCGTGAGTGTCGCCCAGAACCTGCACTTCGACGTGGCGGGCACGGGGTGCATAGCGTTCGAGGAACACCGCCGGATCGTCGAAGGCGCTCTGCGCTTCGGCCCGGGCAGATGCAATCGCTTCGGGTGCGTCGCCCGGATCGGAGACCAGCCGCATCCCGCGTCCGCCGCCGCCGGCGCTGGCCTTGACCAGAAAGGGGGTGCCTAGCGCCTCGGCCTCTTGCAGCAGGCGCGCGTCGGACTGATCCTCGCCTCGATAGCCGGGCAGGACGGGCACGCCTGCGGCTTCGGCGGCAGCCTTGGCCTCGATCTTGGAGCCCATCCGCGCGATAGCGTCGGGTTCCGGCCCGATGAACACAAGGCCCGCCGCCTCGACCGCCGCCGCGAAACCGGCATTCTCAGACAGAAAACCATAGCCCGGGTGCACCGCACACGCGCCCGTCGCCCGCGCGGCCTCAAGGATGGCCTCGACGTTCAAATAACTGTCCGACGGGGCGGCCCCACCGATGCAGACGGCATGATCGGCCTCGGCCACGAAGGGCGCGTCGCGGTCCGCGTCCGAAAACACCGCTACGTTTTCCAGCCCCAGTTTGCGGCACCCGCGCTGGATGCGCCGGGCAATCTCGCCCCGGTTGGCGATCAGAACGCGGGTGAAGCTCATTTCACCCGCCATGACGGAACGCCCTTGTTGATGAAACTGTTGATGCCTTCGATACCTTCCTCAGTCTCCCACGCATCGGCCAGCCGGTCGGCGGTGTAGATCATGTTGGTCTCCAGATCGTGGGACGCGACATAGGCGATCAGCGCCTTGGTATCGGCCACGGCACCCGGCGCGGCCTGAAGGTGATCATGCACCACCCGGTTCACCGTGGCGTCCAGGTCGCCCGGCGCGACAACCTCGGTCAACAGACCGATCCGCTCGGCGCGGGCCGTGTCGAACAACGCCCCCGACAGCATGGTTTCACGCGAATGCACCTTGCCGATGCGGGCCACCACATAAGGCGATATATTCGCGGGCAGAAGGCCCAGTTTTACCTCGGTCAGACCGAAGCGCGCGCCTTCGGCGCCGATGGTGTAGTCGCAGACGGAGATCATGCCGACACCGCCACCGTAAGCCGGGCCGTTGATCCTCCCGATCAAGGGTTTGGGCAGCGTGTCAAGACGGCGCAACAGCCGCGCCAGCGTGGCGCTTTGTGCGACCCTTTCACTACGGGTTTTCTCGACATTAGAGGCGAACCAGTTGAAATCGCCGCCCGCGCAGAAGCTCTTGCCCGCGCCGGTCAGGACCACAATACGCACATCGTCATCTGCAGCCAGCTTTTCGGCGGCATCGTATAGCTCTGCGATCAATTCGCCATTCAGCGCATTGTGTTTGTCGGGGCGGTTGAGCGTCAGCGTGGCGACGCCACGCGCATCGGTTTCGATAAGGATCGTGTTGTAGGTATTGGTCAACTTGAAGCCTCACATTCTGAATACAGGCGTATGGCGACCGGCTTCGGGCACCGATGTCACGATGGCCAGACACAGGCCAAGGATATCGCGGGTTTGCGCGGGTTCGATCAGCCCGTCATCCCAAAGCCGCGAGGTGGCATAATAGGGATCGGACTGTTCACCGTACTGGGCCCGAACCTGCTCCTCGATCAGCTTCATGTCGGCCTCCATCTTGCCCGGGTCGCCCCCTTTCTGGCGGCGCAGTTCCAGCATCACATTTGTGGCGATGTCGGCAGACATGGTGGCCAGTTCCGCCGTGGGCCAGGCA
>JAASSQ010000278.1 GCA_021767845.1 Roseovarius sp.
CGCGTGATCTGGATGCCGTAATGCAGCGCCACCAGAAGCCCCGGCAGCACCGCGGGCAGCGCCAGTTCCACGACCATGAGGCGGTTCAGCGTCGAGGTGGTAAGCACCACGATCGCGCCAAGCGCCATTTGCACCAGCCCGAGCCGGGCAATGGAAAGCCAGCCGAGTGTCATTCAGTATGCTCCCAGGTTGCGCAGCGCGACGGCCGAGACCATCATGCCGCTGACGTAAAGCGTGACGCCGGTGGCATTATACCAGGGCGCCCGGCCCTTCGGATCGGACAGCAGCACGCGCATCGCCCAAAGCTGCGCCGCGATCAGCGCGGCCACGGCCAGCGCGTGCCAGGGCCGGTCCCAAGCATAGAGCAGCGCGACGACGACAGTTTGCGGCAACGCAATGACCCAGCAGGCGACCCGCGCCGCGCGGTCGGGCCCCAGCGTGACAGGCAGCGAATTGACGCCCGTCTGCCGGTCGCCTTCGAGCGCCTTGAAATCGTTGAGCGTCATGATGCCGTGTGCGCCCGCCGCATAGAGCAGCGCCAGCGTGACCACCGGCCAGGCGGGCGCGCCATGCGACAGGACGGCGGCGCCGGTGAACCACGGCAGCCCCTCGTAGCACAGCCCCACGAGCGCCGGGCCCCAGAGGCCCGATCGCTTGAGGCGCACCGGCTCGGCCGAATAGGCCCAGGCGGCCAGCACGCCGAACACCGTCGCCCCGAACCCCCACGGCCCCAGCAGCGCGCCGAGGGCGAGGGCCAGAACGCTCATCGCCAATGCGATCCACAGGCCCCAGCGGCCGGGAATGGCGCCCGAGGGGATCGGGCGGTGCGGTTCGTTGATCGCATCCACATGCCGGTCGCACCAATCGTTGGCGGCCTGGCTCATGCCGCAGACCACCGGCCCGGCCAGCACCATGCCCACCAGCACCAGCCACGGGGCCTGCGCCAGCGGCACGCCCGAAGCGACAACGCCGCAGAGATACGCCCAGATCGGCGGGAACCACGTGATCGGCTTTATCAGGGTCAGAACAGCGCGGGGCCGCGGCAGGCGGCGGGGGTGATGTAAGTCATACGTGACACTCATGGTGTCAATTAAACTATACAATCCGATTCCGTGAAAGTGGTTTTATCGCCGCGCGCGGCGGCGCGGTCAGTCGTCGCCCGAATGCAGCAGCCCGTGCTTGCGCAGCTTGACGTAGAGGCTTTGCCGCGACAGGCCCAGCATCTCGGCGGCGGCGACGCGGTTGTTGCCGGTCATCTGCACCGCGGTTTCGATGCACATCTTCTCGATCACGTCGGAGGTGGCCGAGACCAGCTCTTTCAGCGAGGCGGTGCCGACAAGGTCCATGACGTTCTTCATGGCGTCCTCGCTGACCATCGCGGCGGGCGCCATCGAGGTCACGGTCTCGGACGGGGTGGCATCGCGGATGATGAGCCCCACGCCCAGTTCGCCGCTGCGCTGACGCAGTTGCGCGGCGGAGATATCGACCGAAACGCGGGTGCCGACCACGCTTTTGACCTGGGCGGCGTAGCTGCGCATCCGGCCCTTCTTGACCGCGGTTTCCAGGATCAGCTTGAGATCGACGGAGCCGCGCGCAAGGAAATCGGCCAGCGACTGGTCCTTGATGTCGCGCAACTGGGCGGCGTCGGTCATCACCAGGAACGCCTCGTTCGCCTCGCGGATGTAGCCCTTGCTGTCCAGCAGGACGATGGCATCGGTGGTCGCGGCAAAGAGCGAGGACAGGGTGCTGGCCAGTTCGGCCCCGCCCGCGTCGCGCTCGTCGATCGCGACCATCCGGCACAGCAGCACCAGATCGCCCGAGGCGCGGAAATATTGCGGGCAAAGCGTCAGGACGCGGCCATTGCGGCGCGCGACGACCTCGACCCCCTTCATGTCGTCGGAGGTGGCGGCGGCCTTGAGCGCATCGAGGAATTCCGAGCGGCGGCGCCCCTCGAAGGCCTGCGCGATGGCGCTGCCGGTCAGCAGGTCGGCCTTGCCGCCCAGCAACTCTGCGGCGGCGGAGTTCAGGTCGGTGATCCGCCCGCCCTCGGGATCGACGAGGATCAACGCGGTCTCGGACGCCTCGAGCACGATGCGGTAGAAGGTTTCCAGCCCGCGCATCTTCTGCTGGTCGCGCTCGCGCGCCATCTGTTCGCGGACAAGGCGCTGCTGCACCTCGGCAAAGGGCTGCATGTCGCGGCCCAGCATCAGGATCGCGCCGCTGTCGTTGACGCGGTGCAGCGTGTAGCGGACCGGGAATTCCCACTTGGCGTTGTCGATGTGATTGAGCTCGATCGGGCGCGGCGCAAGCGCGTCGTCGCCGCGCAGCTTCTCGGCCCGGTCGTTGAACTTGTCCAGCGATTCCTCGGTCAGGAAATCGGAGACCGGCCGCCCCACCCAGTGATCCAGGCACCCGAGCGACGGACAGTCGGGATTGACCGAGATGCCGCTGACGACGCCCTGCTCGTCCACCACCAGCGCCATGTCGCACGCCTGCTCGATCAGCTGATCCACCAGCCCCGCGTCCGGCAGGACACCAGCGCGCAGTCGTTCCGATGTCCGTCCCTGCTTCGTCACAGCTTCACCTCAATGACCCGAAAACGCTGCGCCCCGATGTCAAAGGGTGCCTTCCGGCGCCAGCGTTCCGGCGACTGTCGCAAGGCCGCAGCGCTCCACGGCTTCACGCACCGAATTGACCGCATGATCCGCGCCCGTCAGCCGCGCGAGATCGGCAATCTCGCCAACCGCGCGACCACCCACGACGATGGGGGGACACTGTTCCATGCCTGACCGTATGTATTCTAGCAACTCGGCCAGCTTTTCAACCGTTTTCCGGCTGGCCGCCGTCACGCCAACCATGGAAAACCGCCCCGTGGACAGCAGTTTCAGCAAGTCGTCGCGGTGCAGGCCGATCGCCATGTGCACCCAGAGGCCGTGGCGGCGGAACTGGTCGGCGGCGACGAAAGCCCCGAGGGAATGGTTTTCGAAGTCGGGAATGACCATCAGGACCGACTGGCCGAGCGGGATGGAGTGATCCACCCAGAGATTGCCCGCCGACGCCCCGCCCGCGTGCAGAAGGGCCTGCAGGCGTGACGCCCCGACCGTGACCTCGACAAAGCTGGCCTCGTCATGCAGCCACATGCGGCCCATGGCGCGGGCCGCCTCGGGGACGAATGCCTGGTAGATCTCTTCCGAGGAAAACCCGCTGGCCATCAGCTCGGCCACGACGGCCTGGTGACTGGTTTCGGAGGTGGACATCAGCGCGTTGCACAGGCGCTCCACCCATTGGGCGCGGCTGCGCGGGCGCGATGCGGAGCGGTGGGACGCCACGCTGCGCAGGGCGGATTCGACAAGGAAGCGGATCCCATCGCCTTTCTGAACGGAAAAGCCGGAGCGCCGATTGCGCGGGTCTTGGTCCATACCCCCTCCTGACCGTGCGGCGGGCCGCACGTTGTCGATGATAAGATCACTGCTCCGATGCTGTCGAGTGTGCGCCCGCGGCTTTTGAATGTCAAATATAGTTGACACCTTCCGCCCGAAGAATGCCGCAGGCGCCTGCTCCCAAACCAATAATCGGGGTCGGTTATGGCATTGTTCGCCCGGTCCGACAGCAAATCCGCCAACCCCGGCGGACCGCTTGCGCGGGAATCAACCTAGATTGACAGCCTTGTCCGCCACAGTGTGTAAGTTTTAGTTGACACTTTCCGCGCCTCGCCCGTAGCATCGAGCCATGCACATTGGCCTGCGAAGGGGAAACACGGTGCCGAATCCCGCTGCCAGATCGGACCGCCCGGTGCTTTATACCGGGGCGCAGCGCGC
>JAASSQ010000047.1 GCA_021767845.1 Roseovarius sp.
CCGCCGGCATAGGCGGTGCCGCCATCGAGCCGGATGCCCATGCCCGTGGCCGCGCGATAGGCGGTGATGCGGCCGTAATCGGGGATGAAGTTGTTTTGCGGGTCCTCGGTGGTGATCCGGGTCTGCAGGGCGTGACCGTTGAGCGTGATGCTGTCCTGCGAGGGCTTGCCGGTGGCCTCTTCGATGGTCTTGCCTTCGGCGATCTTGATCTGGGCCTGCACGATGTCGATACCCGTCACCTCTTCGGTGACGGTGTGTTCGACCTGCACGCGCGGGTTGACCTCGATGAAGTAGAACCGGTCGGTGTCCATATCCATCAGGAATTCGACCGTGCCCGCGCATTCGTAGTTGACGTGCTTGCAGATCTTGTAGCCCAGCTCGCACAGTTCGGCGCGCTGCGCATCCGTCAGGTAGGGGGCGGGGGCGCGTTCCACGACCTTCTGGTTGCGGCGCTGCACCGAGCAGTCGCGCTCGAAGAGGTGATACATCTGCCCGTGCTTGTCACCGAGGATCTGCACCTCGACATGGCGGGCGCGGGTGATCATCTTTTCGAGATACCCCTCGCCGTTGCCGAAGGCGGCCTCGGCCTCGCGCCGGCCTTCGAGCACCTTTTCCTCAAGCTCGTCGGGGCCGTTGATCGGGCGCATCCCGCGCCCGCCGCCGCCCCAGGAGGCCTTGAGCATCAGAGGGTAGCCGATCTTGTCGGCTTCCTTGCGGATCGCGTCCATGTCGTCGCCCAGAACCTCGGTGGCGGGGATGACCGGCACGCCGGCGTCGATCGCGACGCGCCGCGCGCTGGCCTTGTCGCCAAGCGCGCGCATGGTTTCGGCCTTGGGACCGATGAAGGTGATCCCGTTCGCTGCGCAGGCATCGACGAAATCGGGATTCTCGGAGAGCAGGCCATAGCCGGGGTGGATGGCGTCGGCGCCGGATTCCCTGGCGACGCGGATGATCTCGTCTATCGACAGATAGGCCTGCACGGGGCCCAGCCCCTCGCCGATGCGATAGGCCTCGTCGGCCTTGAAACGGTGCAGCCCCAGCTTGTCTTCCTCGGCGAAGACGGCAACGGTGCGTTTGCCCAGTTCATTGGCCGCGCGCATGATGCGGATGGCGATTTCGCCGCGGTTTGCGATGAGGATCTTCTTGAATTCGCTCACGGACCCGGTTCCCCTGTTAGCCTTGCTTTACAGGCGCCCCGGCAGGTTGCTGCAGCGCAGCGCCATATCGCGACCTTGTAAGTTTTGTGAAAGGTTTTCGCAATGCCGCCGTCGCGCGTCCCACCCGTCCGCGACGTTTTCTGCCCGATTGGGCGGCGGGCTCACCCCTGCCTGAGAACGGCATTTTCGGTTGCGAAACAGGGTATTGCGGCGCGGTGTTCACCGGCTGCGGGTGGCCGGGCTAGCCGTGCGAGACCACCCGCTCGCGCACCTCGCGCAGCGTGCTCAGGCCAAGCTGGCCCATGTTCGCCTCGAGATCGAGGCGCAGAATCTCGGACAGGTGGCCGGGGCCGTCCGCCCCGAGGGCGCCAAGCGCATAGTGCCAGGCCCGGCCGAACATCACGAAATCCGCGCCAAGCGCGATGCCGCGCAGGATGTCCAGACCGCCCTCGAAACCGCCGTCGATGATGATGGGCAACCTTGTGGCCGCGCGGATCGCGGGCAGCCGTTCGATGGTGGCGGGGGCGGCATCGAACTGGCGGCCGGCATGGTTTGAGACCCAGATCGCGTCGATCCCGGCCTTTTCCAGGTCTTCGGCATCGTGGTCGCGCAGCACGCCCTTGACCACCATCGGCCCGTCCCAGGCATCGCGCAACCATTTCAGGTACTGCCAGTCCGGCGCGGTGCGCAGCATGTAGCCCGCGTGCTTGTTCGAGGGCAGGCCGCGGGTCTGGCCTGCATATTCGTCGATGAGCTTCATGCGCGGCATGCCTTGCTTGGCCATGCCGCGCGCCCAGGCCGGACAGCGTGCCACCTGCGCCATCAGGCGGGGCGTCAGCTTTGGCGGGGTGGTCAGGCCCGAGCGCACCTGCCGTTCGCGGCGGCTTGGGACGGGCACATCGACCGTCAGGATCAGCACGCCGAAGCCCGCATCGCGCGCCTTTTGCAGCATGTCGGCCCGGATGTCGGGGTCGCGGGGCGGATACATCTGGAACCACGCATGCGCGCCCAGAATATCCGACAGGTCGGCCGGTTTCCGGGTGGCGACGGTGGACAGGCAATAGGGAATGTCGGCACGCGCCGCGGCCCCGGCCAGCAGCGGTTCGGCCCCCGGCCAGATCAGCCCCGACATGCCCACCGGCGCGATACCGAACGGGAGCGGAAAGTCCTGCCCGAAAAGCCGCGTTGACAGGTCCGGGGCGACCTCGCCATGCAGAATCGAGGGCATCAGCACGACCTGGTCCAGCTTGCGCCGGTTGCGGGCCTTGGTGGCTTCGACCCCCGTGGCACTGTCCAGGTATTCCCAGACGAAGCGCGGAATGCGTCGGCGGGCGCGGTCGCGCAGGTCGGACAAGGCGGGATATGTGGCGTGCAGGTCCATGGCGCGCGAATGTAAGCGATTACATAGCGGTGTCCAGAGGCATTCGCCGGGTGCGATTGCCGGCGGTGCAATGCTTTGTTAACCTTTTGTTAACCTTCGTTAACGAAAGCGGCATGGCATGGGAGAGGTCGAGCTAGCGGCGCTGTTATGCGCGTTTCTTGCCGGCAGCGAACAGGAAACCCGGCAGTATTTCGATGTCGGCGGCATGACCCGCTATGTCCGAGTGGATTGCGAGACCGACAGCCACGTGATCGAGGTTGGGCTGGACGGTAAAAGCAATTCCCGCGACAGCGTGCATCAGGCCCTTTTTTTCGCCCATCTGACGGGCAAGACGCCCGCGGTGGTCCTGATCTACCGCGACGGCCATGTCGGCCGTTTCGAACATGAAATGCGCCATGTCACGCGCGCCGCCGGCGTGGTCTATGCCACCTGTCGCGATGCTTTCATCGTGCGTTGGGCGCAGACCCGCGCGCTGCGGGACGCCTATCGCGACGACGGGCAAGACGACCTGTCCGAGGAGGGCGCGGTCAAGAGCCTGTGCAATCTCGACGATCTGAGGGGCGCGCCGCCTGCCGGTTACTGATGGCGAATTTCGGCAGAACATTCCCCGAACATTGGCTTTAATTCGAGGCGAAGCCGCGCTATCTTGCCCGCCATGACCAGTTTCGACGAATCCGACGCCTTCGAAGGTGCCTCGCTGGCGCGGCGCGCCATGGCCGCGCGGCCGATGCCCTATCTGGACGACCTCAACCCCGAGCAGCGCGCGGCGGTCGAGGCGCTTGATGGGCCTGTGCTGATGCTGGCGGGGGCAGGGACGGGCAAGACCAAGGCGCTGACCACGCGCATCGTGCATCTGCTGAACACCGGCACCGCGCGGCCCAACGAGATCCTGGCGGTGACCTTCACCAACAAGGCCGCGCGCGAGATGAAGGACCGTGTGGGCCGCATGATGGGCGAGGCGATCGAGGGGATGCCGTGGCTTGGCACGTTCCACGCGATTTGCGTGAAACTGCTGCGCCGCCATGCCGAACTGGTCGATCTGAAATCGAACTTCACCATACTGGATACCGACGATCAGATCCGACTGCTCAAGCAACTGGTGCAGGCCGCCGGGATCGACGACAAACGCTGGCCCGCACGGCAATTGGCCGGGGTGATCGACCATTGGAAAAACCGCGCCTGGACCCCTGACACCGTGCCGGCGAGCGAGGCCGCGGCCTATGACGGGAAGGGCGTGGCGCTTTACAAGCAATACCAGACCCGCCTGCGCGAACTGAACGCGGTGGATTTCGGCGATCTGCTGCTGCACATGGTCACGATCTTCCAGGAACACGACGATGTCCTCAGCCAGTATCAACGCTGGTTCCGCTATATCCTGGTGGACGAGTACCAGGATACCAACGTCGCCCAATACCTGTGGCTGCGCCTATTGGCGGGCGGGCACAAGAACATCTGCTGCGTGGGCGATGACGATCAGTCGATCTATGGCTGGCGCGGCGCGGAAGTGGGCAACATCCTGCGGTTCGAAAAGGATTTTCCCGGCGCCAAGGTGGTCCGGCTGGAGCAGAACTACCGCTCCACCCCGCATATTCTGGCGGCGGCGGGCGGGGTGATCGCCGGTAACAAGGGGCGGCTTGGCAAGGAGTTGTGGACAGAGGCCGAGGCGGGCGAGAAAGTCCGCCTGATCGGCCATTGGGACGGCGAGGAGGAGGCGCGCTGGATTGGCGACGAGATCGAGGCGATGCAGCGCGGCACGCGGGGGCAGCGCCCCTTTTCGCTGGATGACATAGCCATTCTGGTGCGCGCCTCGCACCAGATGCGGGCCTTCGAGGACCGGTTCCTCACCATCGGGTTGCCCTATCGCGTGATCGGCGGCCCGCGATTTTACGAGCGGATGGAGATCCGCGACGCCATGGCCTATTTCCGGCTGGTCGTGTCACCCTCCGACGACCTGGCCTTCGAGCGGATCGTGAACACGCCCAAGCGGGGCCTTGGCGACAAGGCGCAGCAGACCATCCAGCGGATCGCGCGGGACAACGGGGTGTCGCTGCTGGACGGGGCGGCGATGGCCGTGGAGCAGGGCGCGATCAAAGGCAAGGGCGCGCAGGCGCTTGGCAAGCTGGTGGTGGACCTGTCGCGGTGGGGCCGGATGACCGACGACCCCGATCTGAGCCACGTGGATCTGGCCGAGATCATCCTGGACGAATCCGGCTACACCGAGATGTGGCAGAACGACAAGACGCCCGAGGCGCCGGGGCGTCTGGAGAACCTGAAGGAACTGGTGAAGGCGCTGGAGCAGTTCGAGAACCTTGGCGGGTTCCTGGAGCATGTCAGCCTGATCATGGACAACGAATCCGAAGAGCAGGGCGAGAAAGTGTCGATCATGACGCTGCACGCCGCCAAGGGGCTGGAGTTTCCCGTGGTGTTCCTGCCGGGCTGGGAGGACGGACTTTTCCCGTCGCAACGGTCGATGGACGAAAGCGGGCTGAAGGGCGTGGAGGAAGAGCGCCGGCTGGCCTATGTCGGGATCACCCGCGCCGAGGAGGTTTGCACGATTTCCTTTGCCGGTAACCGGCGGGTCTATGGCCAATGGCAAAGCCAGTTGCCCTCGCGATTCATCGACGAGTTGCCCGAAGACCATGTCGAGGTGCTGACCCCGCCGGGGCTTTACGGCGGGGGCTATGGCGCGGCCGCGGGCGGATCGGTGCAAAGCGGGCTGGAGCAGGCCGCGGCGGAGGCGAATGTCTATAACTCGCCCGGTTGGCGGCGGATGCAGGCACGGGCGGGCGAGCGCCCGCTGAGCCAGCCGCGCGAATCGAAAGCGGGCGTGATCGATGCGCAGGCCGTGAGCGCGCATACGGTAGGCGAGCGCGTGTTCCACCAGAAATTCGGCTACGGGTCGATCCTCGGGATCGAGGGCGACAAGCTGGAAATCGAGTTCGAGAAGGCGGGCGTGAAGAAGGTGGTGGCCCGCTTCGTGACCGGAACCGACGACGTGCCGTTCTGACCGGGTGCTTTTTGGGGCTCTGCCCCCGTCGCGGCCCGGTGGGCCGCGCCTCCCCCGAGGTATTGGAGGCCAGATGAAGGCTGGATCAGCGGTCGTGAGCGGGCGGGGCCAAGGCCCGGTCAGATCGGCTCCAGTCCACACCAGTCGGCGATGAAGAGCGCTATGACCTCGGTGCATTTCTTGACCGATCCAAGATCGACAGATTCGTCGAAGCCGTGGATGCTGTCGGCGCGGGGGCCGTAACAGAGGCTCGGTATACCGTGATAGAGCCCGTAAAACCGGGTATCGGTCACGGCTGTCCAGGATTGATTCTCGGGGGCGTCTTCGCCGGTCACGGCCTTGTGGGCGCGGGCGAGCGCGGCCTCGGGCGCGTCGGCGTTTTCCAGCACGTAGCCATCCGCCTGGAACCCCGTCCAGGCGATCTCTGGCGGGTTCTCGCGAAGGAACGGATGGGTGGCGGCGGCGTCGGCCACGGTCTTTTCGATCTGGGCGCGGCGGGTGGCCACGTCATCGCCCGGCAGCAGCCCCATTCGGCAATCGACATCGCACCAGGCCGGCAGGCTGGAGGTCCAGTCGCCGCCCGCGATTTTGCCGGCGTTGAAATTCAGCGGATGCTCGACCTCGCGGTAATGAGGGTGGGACGCGGCCTCGGCGTTCCACGCGGCTTCCATGTCTTGCAGCGCGGAGACCAGGTGCATCGCGGCGGTGACCGCGCTGGAGCCGGTGCCGGCATAGGCGACATGCGCCGGCCGGCCGCGCACCTTGAGGCGGAACCAGATCGCGCCGACCTGCGCTCGGACCAAGCCGAGGGCCGTTGGTTCGGGGATCAGCGCGCAATCCGCTCGATAGCCACGATGCAACGTCGCCACTGCGCCGAGGCCAGAGCTTTCTTCCTCGACCACGGATTGGTAATGCAGCCGCCCCGCCGGGGCATAGCCCGCGCGCCGCAGCGCATCGACTGCGAAGAGCGCGGCGACCTTGCCGGCCTTCATGTCGCCCGCGCCGCGCCCGTACATCCAGCCGTCGCGCACCCGGGGGGCATAGGGCGGGGTGGTCCACATCGCGTCGGGGCCTTCGGGCACGACGTCGAGATGGCCTTGCAGGATCAGCGAACGGCCCGTTTCCCGGGCCGGGGCAAGCGTGCCGACGACCGATCGGACCTCGGCCCGTTCGCCCGCGCAATCGCAGAAACCGGGCTCAGCCTGCAGGGCGGGGACCGGTGTTGTCCAGTCATCGACCGACCAGCCGCGGGTGCGCAGGGCGCCGGCCACGAAATCGAGGGCAGCATCCTCTTGCTGGCGCAGGCTGGGGATGCTGGTGAAATCGGCAAGGAATTGCACCTGCCTGTCGAACCCGTCGGCAACAGCGGTGGCGATGGCCTGGCGCAGGCCCGGATCGGTGGATGCTTTGGTCATGGAACAATCCGCTTTGGTGAGGCCTGCATACGAGCAGCCGATAGCGCGGACAGTCAAGTCTCTGCTGAGAAAAAGAAAACGGCGGCGCCAGGGAGGAGGAGAGGCGCCGCCGTTCCGTTTTACGAGCAGCCCAGGGAGGAGGAGAGGGCCTTTCGCAAGTTTTGCAAACACCCAGGGAGGAGGAGAGGGTGTCTTGCAACCGTGTGGGTCGATCAAGACCCGGGTCTTAAGGGCGGCGGCCCAGGGAGGAGGAGGGGGCCGCCGCCGTTGACAGGTGCCTCAGGGAGGAGGAGAGAGGCACCTGAACTCGGTATGTCAGTCGCGCATGCCGTAGACGGCGCGGATCGCCTCGGCGCGCAGGCTGCAGCGCGGGATGCCGAGGTCAGCCAGTGTCTTGTTGTCCAGCGACCGCAGCTCGTTGAGCGTCTTGCGGTACATCCGGTAATCCGACAGGCGCTGCATCAGGTGGTGCAGGGCTGCGCCGAACTCAAGACCAAGGCCGGTTTCGGCCGCGCGTGTGTAGGTCGCGAAGGACATTTCTCTTTCAAGGCTCCGGTTTGCGTGGCATCGCTACGCGTCGTTTCGTTGCATCCAAAATATCGCGATGCTGCATGTGCACAATCCCCCGTTCGTTCAATGCTGCTATGCAGCAAGTGCATAAGCCAAGCTGACCTAAGTTTGGGCGGTGCATACATTTTTTGGGCAGTTCGGATGCGGCCCTTGCTCGCGCGCTGAAAGCTGCCACCTATTGCGGCAGGAAAGATGGGAGATTGGGCATGAGCCGTGCGCGCGACGACATCCTGAAGCAGCTTGAACGTCTGGAATTGCCGGACGGGGGCAACCTTGTATCGCGCGACATGGTGCGCGCCTTGAGTGTCGAAGGCGGCATGGCGCGATTCGTGATCGAGGCGCCGAGCCCGGACATCGCACGGCAGATGGAGCCGCTGCGCGCCGCCGCGGAACGGGCCGCGCTGTCCGTGCCGGGGGTCGAGACGGCGCACGTGGCGCTGACCGCGCACCAGGCAGAGGCCGAGGGGGCGGCAAAGAGGAACGCGCCCGGCCTGAAGATCGGGGGGCATCCCAAGGGCGGGTCGGAACCGATCCGGCCTGCCGGTGTCCGCTCGATCCTTGCGGTGGCCTCGGGCAAAGGGGGCGTGGGCAAATCGACGGTATCGTCCAACCTTGCCGTGGCCCTGGCCCGCCAGGGTCGGCGCGTGGGGCTGCTGGATGCCGACATCCACGGCCCCAGCCAGCCGCGCATGATGGGGGTCAGCGACCGCCCGGCCAGCCCGGACGGCAAGATCATCGAGCCGCTGCATGCGCATGGTGTCACGCTGATGTCGATCGGCCTGATGCTGGAGGCGGACAAGGCCGTGGTTTGGCGCGGCCCGATGCTGATGGGCGCGTTGCAGCAGATGATGAGCCAGGTCCGGTGGGGGGAACTGGATGTGCTGATCGTCGATCTGCCACCTGGAACCGGCGATGTGCAGCTGACGTTGTGCCAGCGGTCGGCCCCCACCGGTGCGCTGGTTGTCTCGACCCCGCAGGACGTTGCGCTGATCGATGCGCGCAAGGCGATGGACATGTTCCGCACGCTCAAGACCCCGGTGCTGGGGCTGATCGAGAATATGTCGATGTTCCAATGTCCCGAATGCGGACATGAAGCGCATATCTTCGGTCATGGCGGCGTGCGGGCCGAGGCGGAGGCCCTTGGGATTCCGCTGCTCGCGGCCTTGCCCATCGACCTCGAGACGCGGCTGGCGGGGGATGCCGGGACGCCGGTGGCCGCCGGGGACGGGCCGATGGCCGAGGCTTATGGCCGCCTGGCCGACCGCCTGGTGCAGGGCGGCATGGCCTGAAGCTGCGCCCACGGCTGGCCTCAACCCTCCTCGGGCAGATCCACTGCGACCAGCCCCAGCTTGCGCGCGGCTGCCAGTGACAGGATGCCGGAATCCAGGCCTTGGGGTTTCTGGTAGGCGCGAACGGCGGCGCGCGTGCGCGCGTCCATCCGGCCGTTGATGGGGCCGGTGTAGTGCCCGCGCACCTTGAGCGCACGTTGCAACGAGGCGGCGAAATCCGCCGGTTGCTGGTAGGCGCAGGGCACGCGGAACCATGTGACCTTGCGTTCCCGCAGGATGGCTTGGCGTGTTTCGGTCTTGTAGATCGCGGGTTGCGTGACGGTGCCATCGGCGCTGACCTGCGCGGGCTGCAACAGGATCTGCTCGGTCACGGTCTCGATGACGGCCGGGGTGGTCTGCTTGCTCCAGCAGGTGCCCGGCGGGGCGCCGGGCGGGGCCTCTTGCAGGCTGCGTGTCACGTCGGGTTCGCGCAGCGCCCCGGTGGTCTGACAGGCGCAAAGCGCCAGAACGAGTGCAAGAAACGCGGGAAAACGGATCGTCATGCTCGGGCCTCGGGGGGCTTTGTTTGCGAGCAGTCTAGACGCTTTTGGGCCTTCGGGAAAGCGCGGGCGCCTCAAGCAACTGGTCAAGCAGGCTTGAGATGTCCTCGATCTCTTCGGCGATCACGTGCACGACCCCGGATTGGCGCTGCACCCGGCCGGTCACCCGCAACAGGCGCCCGGCGATCACCGCGCGGCGGAACCGGTCGTAAAGCGCGCGCCAGACCACCACGTTGACCACGCCTGTTTCGTCCTCGAGCGTGAGAAAGATCACCCCCTTCGCGGTGCCGGGCCGCTGTCGCAGGATCACCAGCCCCGCGACGGCGACGCGCGCCCCCTCGGGCGGATCATCCAGCCGGGCTGCGACCACGCAGGCGGGTGGACGCGGCCAGCCGGGATCGGCGGCGGAGTCGGCGGAGGTGGCAGACAGGACTCGCATGAGAACAAAAATAGAACGCCTGCATTTTGTCGCAACTCTTTTTCGGAAGGGTCGCAAATGGGACTGGTCTGGACTACATGGCTTGGCTAGGTAACGGCACGTCCGCCACGTCACAGGGGAGAGCGAGAATTCATGGCGAAAATCACCTACATCGAGCACAATGGCACCGAACACGTCGTCGAAGTGGCCAACGGGCTGACCGTGATGGAAGGCGCGCGCGACAACAACATCCCCGGCATCGAGGCCGATTGCGGCGGGGCCTGCGCGTGCTCGACCTGTCATGTCTACGTACATCCCGACTGGGTCGAGAAACTGCCGGCGAAGGATGACATGGAGGAAGACATGCTCGATTTCGCCTATGAGCCCGATCCCGAGCGGTCGCGCCTGACCTGCCAGCTCAAGGTCTCCGATGCCCTGGACGGCCTCGTGGTGCAGATGCCGGAAAAGCAGATCTGATGAAGGCTGCAAGGCAGGTGGCCTGCTGCATGGCCCTGCTTTGCGCTGCGATCGCGCCGCCCGCCCTGGCGCAAGAGATCTCCGCCGCATCCTATGCCGATCCGACAACGCGCTATACCCACGGTGTCCTGGGGGATGCCGTGGAGTGGGGCGCCTTGCGGCTCGATCTGTCCGATGGGCGGCGTGTCAGGATCACCCTGCCGGACTCGCTGGTTTTCGAGGATACGACCCCGCGGCTGGCCGATCTGGATGGCGACGGCGGGCCAGAGGTGATCGTGGTGGAAGCCGCGCTCGACCATGGCGCTCGGCTGGTCATTTACGACGAAACCGGGCGGATCGCGGCGACCCCGCATATCGGCCGCGCGAACCGCTGGCTCGCCCCCGTGGGTGCGGCGGATCTCGACGGGGACGGGGCGGTCGAGATCGCCTATATCGACCGTCCGCACCTGGCCAAGACCCTTAGGATCTGGAGATACCAGGACAGGCGGCTGGTCCATGTTGCCGATGCGCCTGGCCTGACCAATCACCGGATCGGGTGGGAGTTCATTCCCGGCGGCGTCCGTGACTGCGGATCGGGGCCCGAGATCGTCACCGCCGATGCGGACTGGTCGAGGATCGTGGCGACCCGCCTCGTGGCGGGCCGTCTCACCTCGACCGCGCTACGCGCCTATGACGGCCCGGAGAGCCTGAACGCTGCGCTATCCTGCCGCTGAGCCTTCTTCTTGGCCAAAATACCCTGGGGAGCGCGAGGGGCAGCGCCCCTCGCATCGGTCGGAGCGCGCAAGCGATCCGAAGCCCGCGCTTTCAGAGCGCCCGCCAGCCGATGTCACGCCGGCAGAAGCCCTCGGGCCACTCGATCCGGTCCACCATCGCGTAGGCCCGGTCGCGCGCCTGTTCCAGAGAGGCCCCCCGCGCCGTCACGTTCAGCACCCGTCCACCCGAGGCCACGATCCGGCCATCCACCTCGGCGGTGCCGGCGTGGAACACCATGTGGAAACTGTCTTCGGCGCAGTCGTCCAGTCCCCTGATGACGCTGCCTTTTTCGTAGGCTCCGGGATAGCCCTTCGCGGCCATGACCACGGTCATGGCATGGTCGTCGGCCCAGTTGACGGAACACTCGGCCAACCGCCCTTCGGCCGCCGCCTGCATCAGATCCAGCGCCTGCGCCCCCAGCCGCATCATCAGCACCTGGCATTCGGGGTCGCCGAAGCGGGCGTTGTATTCCACCAGACGGGGCTGCCCGTTCTCGATCATCAGGCCGGCGTAAAGAACGCCTTGGTAGGGCGTTCCGCGCTTTGCCATCTCGCGCAGGGTCGGCTCGATGATGTCGCGCAGCGCCTTTTGCGCCACCGCGTCGGTCAGGACCGGGGCGGGGGAATAGGCGCCCATACCGCCGGTGTTCGGCCCCGTATCGCCTTCGCCTACGCGCTTGTGGTCCTGGGCCGTGCCGATGGGCAGGGCGGTTTCACCATCGCACAGCACGAAAAAGCTGGCTTCCTCGCCGGTCATGAATTCCTCGATCACCACCTCGGCGCCGGCCGCGCCGAACTCGCCGCCGAACATGTCGTCGATGGCGGCCATGGCCTGGTCCTCGGTCTCGGCCACGATCACGCCCTTGCCCGCGGCAAGGCCGTCTGCCTTGACCACGATTGGCGCGCCGGCTTCGCGAACATGGGCCTTGGCGGACTCGGCATCGGTGAAATGCGCATAACCGGCCGTGGGCGCGCCTGCTGCGTCGCAGATTTCCTTGGTGAAATGCTTGGACGCTTCAAGCCGCGCAGCCGCCCCGGACGGGCCGAACACCAGGAACCCCGCATCGCGCAGGCGATCGCCCACGCCCGCGGCCAGCGGCGCCTCGGGGCCGATGATGATGAAGTCGATGGCGTTCGCGTCGCAGAAATTCACCACCGCCGCGCCGTTCTCGATATCCAGCGAGGCGCATTCGGCGATCTGGGCTATCCCGGCATTGCCCGGCGCCACGATCAGCTTGTCGCATTTCGGGTTCTGCATCACCGCCCATGCCAGGGCGTGTTCGCGGCCACCACCGCCAAGGATCAGAATGTTCATGTCGATGTTCCGCTTCGCTGGTTTCGCAAGTGTCTAGCGGGGTGAGGCCGTTTGAACAAGAGCGCGGGAAATCCACGCCACGGGGCGGGGTTCGGGGGTTTAGGGTGCTTCAGAATCTCCTTAAGGTTGTGTCGCGAGCATCAAGAGAAAGGAACGGCACATGCAACGACGCGCATTCATCGGCGGAATCGCGGTTTCGGCCTTGGCGGGGCCACTCAGGGCGCAATCAGGGGCGCGCACGGACTGGTTGCGTCAGGGGTTCGGCTATCTTCGCCCGCCGATGCGCCGTCACGTCCAGAATGAACTCAAGGTTGGTGGGTTCTATTCTGGTGCGATCGACGGGCAATATGGCCCGGCCACGCAGAGCGCTCTGATCGGGGCGGCCAACCATATCCGCCGGAATTCACGGGGCCAGGTCCGCATTGACCTGACCACGCAATCCGGGATCGTATCCTATTACAAGGGCCTTGTGTCCGGCGAACTGGCCGCATGGCTTTATGGCGAGGGAAACGAGTGCGCGAACGGCTGTTGAACCGCGGGGCCTTTCGCGTCTATCAAGCCATATGTCAGACCTGATCGACGACCCGAAAGAGGGTGAAAACGCCCCGGAATTCTCGGTCTCGGAAATATCCGGGGCCGTGAAACGTGTGATCGAAGGCGAATTCGGCCACGTGCGCGTCAAGGGCGAGGTCGGCCGCGTGAGCCGGCCGCGTTCGGGCCATGTCTATCTGGATCTCAAGGACGAACGCGCGGTTCTGTCCGGCGTGATCTGGAAAGGCGTGGCCGCGCGCCTTTCGGTGCAGCCCGAAGAGGGGATGGAGGTTGTCGCGACAGGCCGGCTGACCACCTTCCCGGGGCAGTCGCGCTACCAGATCGTGATCGAAGACATCAAGCCGGCGGGCATGGGCGCGCTGATGGCCATGCTGGAAAAGCGCAAGAAGGCCCTGGCGGCCGAGGGGCTTTTCGCGCCCGAACGCAAGCGGCCCTTGCCCTATTTGCCCGAAGTCATCGGCGTGGTCACCTCGCCCTCGGGGGCGGTGATCCGGGATATTCTGCACCGGCTGCGCGACAGGTTCCCGCGCAAGGTGCTGATCTGGCCGGTGGCCGTGCAGGGTGACGCCTGCGCGGGGGAGGTGAGCCGGGCGATCGAGGGGTTCAACCGATTCACGCCCGGAGGGGCCTTGCCGCGCCCGGATCTGCTGATCGTTGCGCGGGGCGGGGGCAGCATCGAGGATTTGTGGGGCTTCAACGAAGAGGCCGTGGTGCGCGCGGCGGCGGCCAGCGAGATCCCCCTGATCTCCGCCGTGGGCCACGAAACCGATACCACGCTGATCGATTTCGCGTCGGATCAGCGTGCGCCAACCCCGACGGCGGCGGCGGAACTGGCCGTGCCGGTGCGGCTGGATCTGCTGGCGTGGCTCGACAACCAGGAGGCGCGGCTGACCCATGCGCTGACGTCGGGTGTCAGCGCCCGTGGGCAGCGGTTGCGCGATCTGGCGCGGGCCTTGCCCCGGCCCGAGCGCCTGCTGGACACGCCGCGCCAGCGGCTGGATGCCTGGACCGATCGCCTGCCCGCGGCGCTGACCCGGATGGTGCAGGCGCGTCGCGTGAAACTGTCCGAAGCGACCGGCGCGCTGCGTCCGGGCACCCTTCAGTCGCGGGTCAGGGCGCAACGCGACTGGTTCGGCGCATGGGATGCGCGGCTGGCCCCGGCCTTGCAACGCGCGGTGGATGCGCAGCGCGAGGCGCTGCATCGGCGCGCGGACCGGTTGAGCCTGCGGCCCATTCAGCGCGACATCGACCACAAGCGCGCGCAGCTGGAGCAGATGAACCGGCGCCTGTCGGACGCGGGCGGACGGCAGGTGCGCGGGTGGCGTGACCGGATCGCGGGGCTGGACCGGCTGCGCGAGACATTGGGATACAAGGCAACGCTGGCGCGAGGCTATGCCGTGGTGCGCGGCGACGGCGCTGTCGTGACGACCAAGGCGAGCGCGTCGAAGGCGGCGGAGCTGGAGATCGAATTCTCGGATGGCCGGTTGCCGCTGGCGGGCGGAGATGGGCGCGCGGCAAGCCCGGCATCGGAGGCGACCAAAAAGCCGCCCCGGTCCAAGCCCGAACCGCCGGATCAAGGCAGCCTGTTTTGATCCTCTGAAAACGCGCGAGGATGCGGATAAGGTTGAGAAATTGAAAGCCCCTGCAAAAGTCCTGCGGTGGGTGGCTTTCTGAAGTTGATAAATCACAGGGTTAGACGCCGACCCTTGGGCCGGGACATGCCAAGGGTTCGTCGCTTTGCTTGACCTCGTAGAGTTCCACGGCAGCGGGATCGTTCTCGAACCGCGCGACCAGGCCATCCGATGTTTTCATGAAGCTCCAGCATTGCGGCTCGGGGCGGTCTTCGTAAACGAAACAGATCAGCCCGTCGTCTTCGAACCAGCGACCGGCCTTGCAGTCGCCATCCAGGAAGGACCAGCGCACGCGTCGGTC
>JAASSQ010000279.1 GCA_021767845.1 Roseovarius sp.
GGCGTCCTCGTGGTCGTTCTGGTAGGGGCCCCAGCCCAGCTCCAGCATGTAGTCGCAGATCTCGCGCACCACGTCGTAGCGGCGCATCACCGCCTGCTGGTCGTAGCAGGGCTTCTCGGCGGTGTCGTAAGGGTCGCTCAGCGCGGTGCCGTCGGGGGTGAGCAGGAAATACTCGGCCTCCACACCGGTCTTCATGTGCAGCCCCTCGGCGGCGGCGTCATCGACCAGGCGGCGCAGCACGTTGCGCGGGGCCTGCGCCACGTCCTCGCCTTCCATCACCGGGTTGGCCGCGACCCAGGCGACCTCGGGCTTCCACGGAAGCTGGATCACGCTGTCGGGATCGGGCAGCGCCAGCATGTCGGGATGCGCCGGGGTCATGTCGAGCCAGGTGGCGAAGCCCGCGAACCCCGCGCCGTCCTCCTGCATCTCGGCGATGGCCTGCGCCGGCACCAACTTGGCCCGCTGCCCCCCGAAGAGATCGGTGAAGGAGATCATGAAATACTTGACGCCGGTTTCGGCGGCATAGGCGGCCAGATCTTTCGTCATGGTCGTTTGTCCTTTTCCCTGTTGGCATGAAACGGGGCGGTTGGCCCGCCCCTGTTTCGGTCTTGTCTCAGAATGTATGGCCTGGCTTGCCCGGCCACCAGTCGGTTCCCGCCAGCGGCACCCGCGCCATCGCCGCGGCCTCCATGGTCAGCGCCACGAGATCCTCCGGTTCGAGATGCTGGACGTGGTTCTTGCCGCAGGCCCGCGCCAGCGTCTGCGCCTCCAGCGTCATCACCTTGAGGTAGTTGCGCAGCCGCCGACCCGCCTCGACCGGGTCGAGCCGCGCCGCCAGCTCGGGGTCCTGCGTGCTGATGCCGGCCGGGTCGCGCCCCTCGTGCCAGTCGTCATAGGCCCCGGCGGTGGTGCCAAGCTCCCGGTACTCGGCCTCCCATTTGGGGTCGTTGTCGCCGATCGCGATCATCGCCGCGGTGCCGATGCTGACCGCGTCGGCGCCCAGCGCCAGCGCCTTGGCCACGTCCGCCCCCGACCGGATGCCGCCCGAGACGATCAGCTGCACCTCGCGATGCATGTTCTGATCCTCCAGCGCACGCACCGCGTCGCGGATGCAGGCCAGCGTGGGCTGGCCGACATGCTCGATGAACACGTCCTGCGTGGCCGCCGTGCCGCCCTGCATCCCGTCCAGCACGACCACGTCCGCCCCCGCCTTGATCGCCAGCGTGGTGTCGAAATAGGGCCGCGCGCCGCCGATCTTGACATAGATCGGCTTCTCCCAGCCGGTGATCTCGCGCAGCTCCAGGATCTTGATCTCCAAGTCGTCCGGCCCGGTCCAGTCGGGATGCCGGCAGGCGCTGCGCTGGTCGATCCCCTTGGGCAGGTCGCGCATCTCGGCCACCCGGTCCGAGATCTTCTGCCCCAGCAGCATCCCGCCGCCGCCCGGTTTGGCACCCTGCCCCACGACCACCTCGATCGCGTCGGCCTTGCGCAGGTCGTCGGGGTTCATGCCATAGCGCGACGGCAGGTATTGATAGACCAGCGTCTTCGACTGGCCGCGCTCCTCGGGGGTCATGCCGCCATCGCCCGTGGTGGTCGAGGTGCCCGCCGCACTCGCCCCGCGGCCCAGCGCCTCCTTGGCCTGCGCGCTCAGCGCGCCGAAGGACATGCCCGCGATGGTGATCGGAATGTCCAGTTCGATGGGCTTTTTCGCATGGCGCGTGCCCAGCACCACGTTGGTGTCGCAGCGTTCGCGATAGCCCTCCAGCGGATACCGGCTCATCGACGCGCCCAGGAACAGCAGGTCGTCGAAATGCGGCACCCGGCGCTTGGCGCCGCCGCCGCGGATGTCGTAGATGCCGGTGGCCGCCGCGCGGCGGATCTCGGCGTTCACCTCGGGCGTGAAGGTGCTGGACTGGACCGGCATGGTGCGCGGCGCGTGCTTTTCGTCGTCCCTGGCCATGTCGCGTCTCCTCAGTAAGCGTTGTCGATATCGAAATTGTAGAGCTTGCGGGCCGATCCGTAGCGGCGGAACTCTTCGGGCTTCGCGTCCACGCCCGACCGCTCCAGCAAGTCGCGCAGGATCTCCAGGTGCTCGGGGCGCATCTCCTTCTCGATGCAATCCGCACCCAGGCTCTTCACGCTGCCGCGCACGAAAAGCCGCGCCTCGTAGATCGAATCCCCCAGGGCCTCGCCCGCGTCGCCGCAGACCACCAGGTTGCCCTTCTGCGCCATGAAGGCCGACATGTGCCCGACATTGCCCTGCACCACGATATCGATCCCCTTCATGGAAATCCCGCAGCGCGAACTGGCATTGCCCCGGATCACCAGCAGCCCGCCATGCCCTGTGGCCCCGGCATACTGGCTGGCATCGCCCTCCACGATCACGGTGCCGCTCATCATGTTCTCGGCCACGCCCGGCCCGGCGCTGCCCTTCACGGTGATGCTGGCCTGCTTGTTCATGCCGGCGCAGTAATAGCCGGTCGAGCCGTTGACCGTCACCTCGATCGGCGCGTCCAGCCCCACGGCGATCGCGTGGCTGCCGCGCGGGTTCACCACCTCCCAGGCGGTCTCGTTGGTCTGCTGGCTCTGGGCCTGCAGGCTCTCGTTCAGGGCGCGCAGGCCCCGGGCTTCAAGATCGAATGTCTGCATGTCAGTGCTTCCAGAAATAGACGGTTGCGGGCTCGGGCTCCCAGACGCGGGCGGTCTCGATGCCCGGCAGGTTGACCAGCGCGCGGTATTCGCTGCCGAAGGCGACATACTGATCGGTCTCGGCCATCACCGCGGGCTTGCAGGCGATCGGATCGCGGACCACGCCGAACCCGTCCTTGGTGCCCACCACGAAGGTGTAAAACCCGTCGAGATCCTTCAGCCCCGATTCCAGCGCCTCGCCCAGCGAATGGCCCTGCTGCATCTTCCAGGTCAGGTAGGCGGCGCCGACCTCGGTGTCGTTCTCGGTCTCCACATGCACCCCCTCGCGCGCCAGCTTGCGGCGCAACGAGTTGTGGTTGCTCAGTGAGCCATTGTGCACGAGGCACTGGTCCGCCCCGGTGGAAAACGGGTGCGCGCCCAGCGTCGTGACCGCCGATTCGGTGGCCATGCGCGTGTGGCCGATGCCGTGCGTGCCATGCAGGTGCGGAATGTCGAAGCGTTTGGCCACCTCGCCCGGCAGCCCCACCTCCTTGTAGATCTCGATCACCTCGCCCGCGCTCATCACCCGCGCGTCGGGGCGCAACTCCTTCAACGCGGCGCGCGCCTCGGCGATCTGCCCCTCTGGCAGTTCGATCACCGCATGGGTGTCCTTGATCCGCACGGTCACGTCGCATCCCAGCCGCTCGGACAGCTCGCGGTCCAGCCCGGCGAACCGGCCGGGGTCATCGGCCTGCACGGTCAGCTTGGCAAAGCCGTCGCGATCCTCCGAATAGACAGCGATCCCCGCGCTGTCGGGACCGCGATCCGACATGGTGACCAGCATGTCGGTCAGCATCTCGCCCAGCCGGGGCTCCAACGCCTTGTCCTTCAAAAACAGTCCGACGATTCCACACATCGACGCCTCCATGATCCTGTCTGGATCGAACGCTAGCGCCGTTCCGCGACAACTTCAATACGCGGAATTAAATATTCCTGTGGGGAAAATGTTACGATGCCGCGGCGTCCGTCAGCTTCCCCCCTGCGGATAGGAGATCACCGACAGATACCGGATCGGCCGCCGGATCAACTGGTCCGGCCCGTGCGGCGCATCGGCATCGAAGAACAGGCTGTCGCCGGGGCGCAGGTGGAAGCTTTGGTCGCCATGCCGGTAACCGA
>JAASSQ010000048.1 GCA_021767845.1 Roseovarius sp.
CAGGATCGCGATTTCAGCGGGCTGGCGCGGCTCGATCCCGCGCGCAGCGAAATCGTGGATGCAGAAGGGGGCGCGGCCCTGCGCCTGAGCCTGAGCCAGGGGGTGCCCTACCGGGTGTTCACGCTCGACGATCCCGAACGGCTGGTGCTGGATTTCCGCGAGGTGGATTGGAGCGGTGTGGATGGCGCGGCGCTCGATCGCAGCGACGCGGTGGCGGCGGTGCGCTTGGGCGGGTTCCGGCCCGGCTGGTCGCGCATGGTTCTGGATCTGGCAGAGCCCATGGCGGTGGAGAGCGCCGGACTGCGGGTGGACGAGATGTCGGGGCGGGCGCGGCTGGACGTGGTGTTGGAGCGGGTGTCGGCCGAAACCTTCGCCGCGGCCGCGGGCGCGCCGCCCCTGCCGGGCTGGGAGGTGCGGGGTGCGGGCCTGACCGCCGAGCGCCGCCCGCGCCAGCGCGGCGAGGATCCGTTGGTCGTTGTGCTGGACCCCGGGCATGGCGGGATCGATCCCGGCGCGCAGGTGGACGGGCTGGCCGAAAAGGACCTGATGCTGGTTTTCGCGCGGGAGCTGAAGGAAGAATTGTTGCGGGCGGGCGGCTTCGAGGTGGCGCTGACTCGCGAGGATGACAGTTTCGTGTCGCTTGAGCGGCGCGTCGCGCTGGCCCACCGGCTGCGCGCCGACGTGTTCCTGTCGCTGCATGCCGATGCCCTGCAGGAAGGCCGCGCGCATGGCGCCACGGTCTATACCCTGTCGGACAGCGCCAGCGACGAGGCCAGCGCCGCGCTGGCCGAACGGCACAACCGGGCCGACATGCTGGCCGGGATCGATCTGAGAGGCAAGGATGACACGGTGGCCGATGTGCTGATGGACCTGGCGAGGATGGAGACCCGGCCGCGCGCCGAGCGGCTGGCCGCAGCGATCCGGGATGCGATCGCGGGTCAGGGGCTGCCCCTGCATCCGCGGCCCTTGCGGTATGCGGGCTTTTCGGTGCTGAAATCGCCTGACATCCCCTCGGCCCTGCTGGAACTGGGGTTCATGTCGAGCCCGCGTGACCTTGACAACCTTGTCGATCCGGGCTGGCGGCGCGAGATGGCGGCCGGGGTGCGGGCCGCGTTGGAGGACTGGCGGGTCTCGGATGCCGCCGCCGCCGACCTGGTGCGGCAGTGATGCGCCGGCGCGTGGCGCCGCGCAAGATGTGTTTTGACGGTGTCTTGCGGGATGCCTATATGGGTCGGGAATGACAGCGGGGGCCGCGCGTGCTCAGAGCGATTGGAAGTTTTTTCGGCACGATCTTCAGCCTTGTGACATTGGGGCTGATGATGGTCGCGCTGAGCATCGGCGCGGTGCTGCACATATACGGGCAGGACCTGCCGAGCCACGAGTCCCTGGCCAACTACACGCCGCCCACGATCAGCCGGATCTATTCCGGCGAGGGGCGCATCATCGACGAGTTCTCGCGCGAGCGGCGCCTGTTCACCCCGGCCGAGGATATTCCCGACCTGGTCAAGCAGGCCTTCATCAGCGCCGAGGACAAGAATTTCTATCAGCACGGTGGCTATGACGCGCGCGGCATCGCCGCGGCGATCGTCGAGGCGGTGCGGTCGCGCGGCGAGAATGTGCGCGGTGCCTCGACCATCACCCAGCAGGTGATGAAGAACTTCCTGCTGTCGGGCGACCGGCGGATCGAGCGCAAGATCAAGGAAATCATCCTGGCCACGCGCATCGAGGAGACGCTGAGCAAGGAAGACATCCTTGAGCTTTATCTCAACGAGATTTTCCTGGGGCAGAATTCCTATGGCGTGACGGCCGCCGCGCAGACCTATTTCAACAAGCCCCTGCGCGCGCTGGCCCCGCACGAGGCGGCGTTCCTGGCCTCAATGCCCAAGGCGCCGTCGGATTATCACCCGGTGCGCAATGCCGAGCGGCTGCTGGACCGGCGGAACTTCGTGCTCAAGGAGATGTACGAGAACGGCTATATCGACGAGGCGACCTATGAGGCCGAGGTGGCGCAGCCGTTGCGCTCGGTGCAGAACGGCGATTTCGAGCCCTACACCGCCGCCCTGCCGCCGCGCGACTATTTCACCGACGAGATCCGCCGCCAGCTGAGCCAGGAATTCGGCGAGGGCGAGTTTTTCAGCGGCGGGCTGAGCGTGCGGGCGACGATCGACCCGGAGATGCAGGTCGAGGCGGCCGAGGCGCTGCGGCGCCAGCTGGAACGCTATGACCGCGGGCAGGGCCGCTGGCGCGGCACCGGCGTCAGCCTTCCCGACGAGGCCTTGCAGAGCGAAGAGGCGTGGCGCGCGGCCCTGTCGGAGGCCGATGTGGCGCGCGACATCACGCTGGATGGCACCTGGTATCCGGCGGTGATCCTGGAGATCGAGGCGCAGCAGATGCGGCTTGGCATCGAGGGCGTGGCCCCGGACGAGAACGCGCCGCACGTGGTGCCGCGTGAGGACATTGCCTGGCTGCCCGGTGACTTCTTCGAGACCTTCGAGGTCGGCGAGGTCGTGCATGTGCGCAAGATGACCAGCGACGAGGATGGCAGTTTTGTGCGCTGGAGCCTGCGACAGGTGCCCGAGGTGGAGGGCGGCTTCGTCGCGATGGACGTGGACAGCGGCCGGGTTCTGGCCATGCAGGGCGGGTTCTCTTACCAGCATTCGGTCTTCAACCGCGCCACCCAGGCCAAGCGGCAGCCGGGCTCGTCCTTCAAGCCCTTCGTCTATGCCGCGGCGCTGGACAGCGGCTACAGCCCGGCGACCATCGTGATCGACGCGCCGATCGAGATCGACACGCCGCAGGGCCTGTGGCGGCCGCGCAATTCATCGAACAAGTTCTATGGCCCGACGCCGCTGCGCACCGGGATCGAGCAGTCGCGGAACCTGATGACCATTCGCCTGGCCCAGGAGGTCGGCATGGACGTGGTGGCCGATTACGCCGAACGCTTCGGCGTCTATGACGACATGGGGCAGTTCCTGGCCAATTCGCTGGGGTCGGAGGAAACCACGCTTTACAAGATGGTCGCGGCCTATTCGATGTTCGCCAATGGCGGTGAGCGGGTCGAGCCGACGCTGGTGGACCGGGTGCAGGACCGCTACGGCCAGACCGTCTACAAGCACGATCCGCGCCTCTGCGTGGATTGCGACCGGCCCGACATTCCCGAAACACGGGGCCCGCGCATCGTGTCGGACCGCGAACGCGTGATGGACGGGATCACCGCCTACCAGCTGACCTCGATGATGAAGGGCGTGGTGGATCGTGGCACCGCGTCGGGCGCGATCGACCTGCCGGTGCCGGTTGCCGGCAAGACCGGCACCACCAACGATGCGCGGGACGTGTGGTTCGTGGGCTTTACCAGCAATATCGCGGCAGGCTGCTACATCGGCTACGATCAGCCGCGTGGCCTCGGCCGGGGCGCCTATGGCTCGTCGATGTGCGGCCCGGTGTTCCAGGAGTTCATGACCGAGGCGATCAAGAAATACGGCGGCGGCCCGTTCGAGGTGCCGCCGGGCGGACGCTTCATCAAGATCGACCGCTACACCGGCGCGCGCCTGCCGGACGATGCGCAGGGCAACCATGTCGTGGCCGAGTATTTCCGCGACGGCGAAGAGCCGATCTTCGGCTTCAGCGTGTCGGGCGGGTTTGCCATGGGCAACGACCTGGAACTGTTCGAGCGCGGCGAGACCGAGCAGGTGCGCGAGGTCACCACATCGACCGGTGCCAAGGCGCAGGTGGGGGGCAATGCGAGCTTCGGTTCGATGAGTTCGGGCGGGCTTTACTGACGCGGACGGCCCGCGGCGCGCGCGTGACCTTGCCGCGCCGGGTGGCCTGCGTTATCACCCAAGCCCGAGCAGATCAGGACAGAGACCCATGCGCGCCGAAATCCAGACGACCGTAGCCGAAATCGAGAAATCGCTGGAACTGTTGCGCCAGCGGATGGGCTGGGACACGGCCAGGCACCGGCTGGAGGAGTTCAACGCGCGGGTCGAGGACCCGAACCTCTGGGACGACCCGGCCAAGGCGCAGAAACTGATGCGCGACCGGCAGAGCCTGGTCGATGCGATCGAGACCCACGATTCGATCGAGCGGGACATGAAGGACAATGTCGAGCTGATCGAGCTGGGCGAGATGGAAGGTGACGAGGACGTCGTGGCCGAGGCCGAGGCCAGCTTGAAGGGGCTGGCCAGGAAGGCCGCGCAGAAGGAGTTGGAGGCGCTTCTGAACGGCGAGGCGGATGCCAACGACACCTTCCTGGAAATCCACGCCGGGGCCGGCGGCACCGAAAGCTGCGACTGGGCGGCGATGCTGGCGCGGATGTATGTGCGGTGGGCCGAAAGCCACGGGTACGCGGTGGAGTTGCAATCGGAAACGGCGGGCGACGAGGCGGGCATCAAGTCGGCCACCTACAAGATCAGCGGGCACAACGCCTATGGCTGGCTGAAATCGGAATCCGGCGTGCACCGGCTAGTGCGGATCTCGCCCTTCGATTCGGCGGCCAAGCGGCACACCTCGTTCTGCTCGGTCTGGGTCTACCCGGTGGTGGACGACAATATCGAGATCGAGGTGAACCCCGCCGATATCCGGGTGGACACGTTCCGCAGCTCGGGCGCGGGCGGGCAGCACGTGAACAAGACCGACTCGGCCGTGCGCATCACCCATAACCCCACGGGAATCGTGGTGACCAGTTCCGAGAAATCCCAGCACCAGAACCGCGACATCGCCATGAAGGCGCTGAAATCGCGGCTCTACCAGATGGAGCTGGACAAGCGGAACGAGGCGATCGCGGAGGCGCACGAGGCCAAGGGCGATGCCGGATGGGGCAACCAGATTCGGTCCTACGTGTTGCAGCCCTACCAGATGGTGAAGGATCTGCGCACGGGCGTTGAAACCTCGGACACCAAGGGCGTTCTGGACGGCGATCTGGACCCGTTCATGGCGGCGACGCTGGCGATGAACGTGACCGGGAAATCGCGCGCCGAGGCGCAGGGCGAGCAATAACCGTAGGGCCGGAGCGACAGGGGGCGTTGCCCCCTCTTGGCCTGCGGCCAATTCACCCCCAGAGTATTTCGGGAACGATGAAGACGCGGGCCGCGAGGCCGGACAAGGGAGGCGTGCATGGACGATATTCTGGACCTCGAGGCGCGTGAGCAGGCTGCACGGGTCGCGGCGGGGGATCTGAGCGCGGAGGCGCTGATGCGCGCCACCCTTGCCCGGATCGACGCGGTCAACGGCACGCTGAACGCGATCGTGTCGCTGCGCGCGGCCGATGATCTGATGGCAGAGGCGCGGGCGGCGGATGCCGGGCCGCCGAGGGGGCCCTTGCACGGGCTGCCGGTGGCCATCAAGGATCTGTCCGATGCCAGAGGGTTGCCGACTTCGAAAGGGTCGCCCGCCTTCGCGGCACAGGTGGCGCAGGCCGATGATCTGCACGTGGCGCGGATGCGCGCGGCGGGGGCGATCGTGATCGGCAAGACCAACACGCCGGAATTCGGCCTGGGCAGCCATACGTTCAACCCGGTGCACGGTGCGACCTGCAACCCGTATGATACCGGGGTGTCCTGTGGCGGCTCGTCGGGGGGCGCGGCGGTGGCGCTGGCTGCGCGAATGCTGCCGCTGGCCGACGGGTCGGACATGATGGGCAGCCTGCGCAACCCGGCGGGCTGGAACAATGTCTACGGGATGCGCCCGTCCTGGGGCCTTGTTCCGGGGGCGGCCGACGGGGACACGTTTCTGCACCAGATTTCGACCGAGGGGCCGATGGCGCGCAGCCCCGCCGATCTGGCCTTGCTGCTTGGGGTCATGGCCGGGCCGGACCCCCGCCAGCCGCATGGCATGGACGTACCCGCGCTGGACGTGATGCCGCGCGCCACGGGCCTGCGCATCGGCTGGCTTGGCGATTGGGGCGGGGCCTGGCCGATGGAGGCCGGCATCCTTGAGCGCGGAGAGGCGGCTTGCAAGGTGCTGGACGACTTGGGCTGCCGCGTCGAGCCCTTGGCGCCGCCCTTCGACCGCGAGCCGCTTTGGGAAAGCTGGACCGCGCTCAGGAGCTGGTCGATGGCCTGCAAGCTGTCGCCCCTGCTGGAGGCGCCGGAGACCCGCGACCAGTTGAAGGCGGATGCGGTCTGGGAGATCGAGCGGGGCCGTGCGATGAGCGGTCTGGAGGTGCACCGCGCCAGCGAGATCCGGTCGCGATGGTTCCGCCGCGCGGCCGATCTGTTCGACGAGGTGGATGCGCTGGTGATGCCGACGGCGCAGGTCTGGCCCTTCCCGATGGCGTGGGAGTGGCCGCGCGAGGTGGCGGGCGTGGCGATGGACACCTATCACCGCTGGATGGAGGTGATGGTGCCGGCCAGCCTGGCGGGGTTGCCGGCGGTGGCGGTGCCCGCGGGCTTTGGCGCGCAGGGCCTGCCGATGGGCGTGCAGATCATCGGGCGGCGCGGGGCGGATGCCGCGCTCTTGGGGCTGGCGCAGGCCTATCACGAGGCGACGCGCTGGCCGCAGCGGCACCCGCCGCAAAGCTGACCCGCATTTGCATCTTTGCGCGGCCTGCGCGCTTGGCTAGTCTTTTCCCGAAACGGGAGGAGGTTCGGCGATGGAGGAGACCAGGCCGCTTGGCGTGCCCGAACTGGGGCCGGTCACGTTCGCGATGCTGCGCGAGGCGCTGGCGCGGGGCTGGTCGGACCTGAAGCGTGCGCCGGGCTATGCCCTGATCTTCGCGGGCGTCTACGTGGCGATCGGCTGGGGCATGGTTTGGGTCACCTGGGTGACCGGGCACAGTTATTGGCTGACATTCGCGGCGGTGGGGTTTCCGCTGATCGGGCCGTTCGCGGCAGTCGGCTTCTACGAGGTCAGCCACAGGCTGGAAGCGGGCCTGCCGCTGGAGCCCTCGGAGGTGTTCGGCGTGATCGCGCGTCAGCGACAGCGGCAGCTTCCGTCGATCTGTGCGGTCATCATCATCATGTTCCTGTTCTGGTTTTTCCTGGCGCACATGATCTTTGCGCTGTTCCTGGGGTTCTCGACGATGACCAATATCTCGAGTTCCTACGAGGTCTACCTGACCCGCGAGGGGCTGAGCATGCTGGCCTTCGGCACGTTGGTTGGCGCGGGGTTCGCCCTGCTGCTCTACAGTATCACGGTGGTGGGGCTGCCCCTGCTGCTGGACCGGGAGGTGGATTTCGTGACGGCGATGATCGTCAGCGTGCAGACGGTGATCGCGAACCCGGTGCCGATGCTGACCTGGGGGGTGTTCATCGCGGTGGTGACGTTCATCGCGCTGATCCCCGGTTTTTTGGGGCTGTTCATCACCCTGCCGTTGCTGGGGCACGCGACGTGGCACCTTTACAGGCTGATCTGCCAGTCCGGGCCTGTGGCACGGCACGAGGCGTAGGCGCGGCGCAGGGTAGGGCAGAGCGAGGCAGGCGCATCGGAGCCGGAGCCCATGCCGCCGAACCGCCCGGTCGCGACGTCATGGCGCGCAAGCTGCGGGCCCGGTTCAACCTGCCTTGTCGCGGAAATGGCGCAGCACGAAAAGCCGGATCGCCGAGGCAAGGCCGGTGTCCAGCCCGCGCGCCGCGTCGATTTCGGCGGCCAGCGCGTTGATGGGCTCGCCGCGTTCGTCCGCGATGGCGCGGAAGCTCTCCCAGAACTCATCCTCCAGCGACACGCTGGTCCGGTGGCCGCGAAGCGTGAGCGATCGTTTGACGGGCCGTCCGGTCATGCGGCTTCCATCACATTGAAAGCGATGGAAAAGGCCCGATGCGGGGCTTTCGGGGGCCTCGGGGACTTGTCGGACAGGCGGGGCATGGTTTCCGGAGTCATGTATCGTCGCGCTTGTGGGCCTCGTGATCCGTGGCCGTTTTCACGCGGCGCGCCCGGTCGAGCGCCTTGTCGGCCTTGCTGCGCCCGTGCCGCGCGGCGTTTTCATCGGCCGCCTTGCGTTTGTCGGCGCGGGCCTTCCGTTTCCGGGCTTGCTTGAGGTTCACCAAGTTGCTCATGCCGGAACAATACCGCGCCCTGCCTCTCCGTCCAGCCCGAGCGGCAAGTGGGCCGCCCGGGGGCGACCCTTTGCCGCTCGGGCAGCTGGCTCAACCCTTGGGGCCGATCATCTGTTCGGGGCGCACCACGCGGTCGAAGGTCTCTTCGTCCACGAACCCGAGGTTGATGGCCTCTTCCTTGAGGGTCGTGCCGTTCCTGTGCGCGGTCTTGGCGACCTTGGTGGCGTTGTCATAGCCGATTTCGGGCGCCAGTGCCGTGACCAGCATCAGCGATTCGCGCATCAGCTTCTCGATCCGGTCCTCGTTGGCCTGGATGCCGTTCAGCATCCGCTCGGTAAAGCTGTCGGCGGCATCGCCCAGAAGCTGGATCGACTGGAGCAGGTTGTAGGACATCATCGGGTTGTAGACGTTCAGTTCGAAATGCCCCTGCGAGCCTGCGAACTTGATCGCGGCATCGTTGCCCATCACATGCGCGGCCACCTGAGTCAGTGCCTCGGCCTGGGTGGGGTTCACCTTGCCGGGCATGATCGAGGAGCCGGGCTCGTTTTCCGGCAGGATCAATTCGCCAAGGCCCGAGCGCGGGCCGGAGCCGAGGAAGCGGATGTCGTTGGCGATCTTGTAGCAGGCACCCGCGACCGTCGCGACCGCGCCGGACATGAACACCATCGCGTCATGCGCGGCCAGCGATTCGAACTTGTTGGGGGCCGTGACGAAGGGCAGGCCGGTGATGTCGGCCATGTTGGCCGCGACCATCTCGCCCCAGCCCTTCTGCGTGTTGAGCCCGGTGCCCACGGCGGTGCCGCCCTGGGCGAGTTCATAGATGCCGGGCAGGGCGGCCTCGATCCGCTTGATGCCCTGGCGAACCTGGTGCGCGTAGCCCGAGAACTCCTGCCCCAGGGTCAGCGGCGTGGCGTCCTGCGTGTGGGTGCGGCCGATCTTGATGATGTCGGCGAATTCCTCGGATTTGCGTTCCAGTCCCTGCAGGAGCTTGGTCAGACCCGGCAGCAGCACGTCGCGCACGCTCATGGCGGTGGCGATGTGCATGGCCGTGGGGAAGGTGTCGTTCGAGGATTGGCCCATGTTGCAGTGATCGTTGGGGTGGACCGGATCCTTGGAGCCGATCTGGCCGCCCAGGATCTCGATCGCGCGGTTGGCGATCACTTCGTTGGAGTTCATGTTGGACTGCGTGCCCGAGCCGGTTTGCCAGACGACCAGCGGGAAATTGTCGTCGAACTTGCCTTCGATCACCTCGCCCGCGGCCTGAATGATGGCATCTGCCAGTTTCGGGTCGAGATTGCCAAGCTCTTTGTTGGCTTGGGCGCAGGCCTTCTTGATGACACCCAGCGCACGAACGATGGCGACGGGCTGTTTCTCCCAGCCGATGGGGAAATTCATGATAGAGCGTTGCGTCTGCGCGCCCCAGTACTTGTCGGCGGGAACCTCAAGCGGGCCGAAGCTGTCGGTTTCGGTGCGGGTGGCGGTCATGGCAGGGCTCTCCTTCGTGGCGGGAGGGAATTGGACGGCACTCTCTTAGCCGACGGGGCGGAAAGATCAATGCAGTATGCAACGGAATACCGAAACCCGCGCACCCAAGCCAGTCGATTACTTGCGGAAGCTGTCGAGACTCACGACCTCGGCCTCGCCTTGTGCCTCGTCATCCCGGGCCTCGCCGGTGTCCTCGGCCTCCTCGCCGGGATCGGGGTCGGAAGGCTCGTCCTCGGCCTCCGGCGATTCGAAGCGCAGGCCGAATTCCACGGACGGATCGACGAAGGTCTGGATCGCATCGTAGGGGATATAGAGATGCTCGGGCGCGTCTCCGAAATTGAGGGTGATGGAAAAGCCGTCCTCGGTCACCTCGAGATCATCGAACCAGTGCTGCATGACCACCGTCATTTCGGACGGGTAGCGTTCCTTCAGCCAGTCCGCGACACGCGCCTCGGGGTGGGTGGTGTCGAAGGTGATGAAGAAATGATGCGCGCCGGGCAGGCCATTGTCCTGCACGCCCACCAGCACCCGCTGGATCAGACCGCGCATCGCCTCGTGCATCAGTTTTCCGTAGTCGATCGAACCGGACATTTGTTCCCGAACCTCCTGCCGGTCAGCATAGGGGATTCGATCCAAAACGAAAGACCCGTCATGTGCGGCGTCAGTCAAGGAAATGGAGGCTGGCCGCAACGCCGGCCATCAGGGCCAGCCCGGCCATCATCGGCAGGCGCAACACCAGCAGAAGCACCGCCGCCAAGGCCGTCAGCGCGGCGTTGAGCGGCAGGAAACTGGCGGGATCGGGCAGGGGTCCGAAGGGGCTTCGCGCCACGTCCGCGAAGATCACGTGCAGGGCGAACCAGACCGACAGGTTCAGGATAACGCCCACCACGGCCGCCGAGATCCCGGCCAGCGCGCCCTTGAGCCGGGGCCGCGCCAGAAGAGCCTCGACATAGGGTGCGCCAGCGAAGATCCACAGGAAGCACGGGGTGAAGGTCACCCACAGGGTCAGCGCACCGGCCAACAGGGCCAGCCCCGTCCCGCCCTGCGCGTGACCCGCCAGAAGGCCCACGAATTCCGTCACCAGGATCAGCGGACCGGGCGTGGTTTCCGCCAGACCGAGCGCGTCGATCATCTGCGCGGTGGTCAGCCAGCCATGGGTCTCGACCACGGCCTGCGTCATGTAGGCCAGCACGGCATAGGCACCGCCGAACGTGACGACCGCAAGCTTGGAGAAGAACAGCGCCACGTCCGTCAGGAAGGTGGCATCCCACGCCCAAGCCACAAGGACCGGCGCGGCCCAGAGCCCGGCCCACAGAGCCACGGTGCCAAGCGTCTGGAGTGGCGGGACAGAGGGGCCGGGCGGTGCGACCCCGGTCGCTGGCGCCTTGCCGCCGCGCCACAGGCCGACAAGCGCTGCGATGGCGATGATCAGCGGAAAGGGAACCGACAGGAAGAACATCGCCAGAAACGCCGCGCCCGCCAGCAGCCAGTCGCCGGTGCCCTGCAACGCGCGCCGCGACAGCGACAGGAGGGCTTGAAGGACGATCACGATCACCGCGGCCTTGATGCCGGCAAAGGTGGCCTGCACCGCGGGCATCTGGCCGTAGCTTGCATAACCCAACGCCAGCCCGAGAATCACCACGGCGCCCGGCAGAACGAACAGCAGCCCCGCGATCAGCCCGCCGATCACGCCCCGCAGCCGCCAGCCGGCATAGGTGGCAAGCTGCATCGCCTCGGGGCCGGGCAGCAGCATGCAGAACGACAGCGCGCCGAGAAACTGTTTCTCGGTCAGCCAGCGGTGACGATCCACCAGTTCAGTGTGCATCAGCGAAATCTGCGCCGCCGGTCCACCAAAGGACAGCAGGCCGATCTTGGCGAAGACGCGGAACAGGTGGGCGAGGGGAAGCGACATGCCTGCGGTGATAGCGGCGGTGCCACGCGGATCAAGCCATTTCGCGACTGTCACAAAAGCTTCGTGCTGGATGGGGAATGTAAAGTGCAGGCTTCTGTTGCCAGGTGCCTGCGAACCCCGCCAGCCCTTGCTAGAGGACTGGGCTTGGATTTCGGTCTCGTTACCGCTTACGCGGCAACTGCAACCGGAGCACGATTGTCGTTGGCAATTATGCTTTAGCGAACCGATAACGGTGGTATCTCACCGGGACAAAGCCACTCCTTTACACGTTCGTCGATCCTGTTTCGGCCCCATGATCCCGCCAACGAAGGGGTTATGGTGGAGCCGCCGGGTACCGCCCCCGGGTCCGATCCGCTTATTACGAGCGCGTTTATGCCCATAGTCCCTACCGGGACACTGGGAATATAGGCGCTGTAACGGCGATTGCAAAGGGGGTCCTTTGGCCGGGCTGCGCATGTCGCACATGGCCCCGGCAGGTGCCGCACAGGCACGCGCGGCAGGCCACCGGGGTCGCTTTCATCGCCCAAACGGGCGCAATTGCTTGCCATCGGGTCTTGGCGGTTGTTACCCTTGGCTGCAGAGAGCGAACAGGGCGTCACGCCCTCTCTGCAAGGAAAACGAGGGAAGAAACGGGCGTTTGTTTGCGACGCGCCGTCAAATGCCAGGGAGCAACGGGCGATGCCCGGTCGAGCGCAGAGGCGGTCCATCCGTCACCGGCGCACGGGCCCGCGACCCGATTTGCCAAGAAAAGGGGGCCTGCTTGCATGGCCGATGAAAACACAGACTTCCAAGGGATTCCCGCGCCCGAGGGGCATTCGGATCTCATCGACACCGATTACGAGATCGGTCAGGACAATATCGTCGCCAAGGTCGGCCCGTTCGGCCTTGATATCCACAATCCCGTCTTCGTCATCTCGGGGTTGGTCATCATCGCGTTCGTGGCCTATGCCTTGGCCGCGCCGTCGCAAGCGTCCGAATTCTTCGGCTGGTTGCGGCCGACACTGACCAGCACGTTCGACTGGTTCTTCCTGTGGGCGGCAAACATCTTCGTGGTGTTCTGCCTGCTGCTCATCGTGACACCTTGGGGATCGGTTCGTCTGGGCGGCACGGATGCAACGCCGGATTACAGCTATGCGGGCTGGTTCGCCATGTTGTTCGCGGCCGGGATGGGCATCGGCCTGATGTTCTTCGGCGTTCTGGAGCCGGTCTATCACATGGCCATTTCCGAACCGCTCGGCGTGGCCAGTCCGATCGCCGAGGATGGCAGCATCATCGAAGCCAATGTCGAAGAGGCGCGCCGGATGGGTCTTGCGGCCACGTCCTTCCACTGGGCGCTGCACCCTTGGGCGATTTACGCGGTCGTTGCGCTGGCCCTGGCGCTGTTCAGCTACAACAAGGGCCTGCCGCTGACGATCCGTTCCGCCTTCTACCCGATCTTCGGCGAAGCCGTCTGGGGCTGGGTGGGCCATATCATCGACACGCTGGCGGTTTTCGCCACGCTGTTCGGCCTGGCCACGTCGCTTGGCTTCGGGGCGCAGCAGGCGAACGCGGGCCTTGAATACATCTACGGCGTTCCGAACAACGTGACGGTCCAGGTGATCCTGATCTGCGCGATCACGGCCGTGGCGCTGGTGTCGGTCATGCGCGGTCTCGACGGGGGTGTGAAAGTCCTGTCCGAGATCAACATGGTGATCGCGCTGCTGCTGCTGCTTTTCGTGCTGTTCACGGCGGGCGCGGTCGGAATCCTCACGGATTTCGTTGCCGGTCTCGGCGCCTATGTGCAGGAGGTGATCCCGCTTTCGAACCCGCATGGCCGTGAGGACACAGGCTACATGCAGGGCTGGACGGCATTTTACTGGGCGTGGTGGATCAGCTGGTCGCCCTTCGTCGGCATGTTCATCGCCCGCGTCAGCCGTGGCCGGACCGTGCGGGAATTCGTCACCTGCGTTCTGATCATCCCGTCGCTGGTGTGCATCCTCTGGATGGCCGTTTTCGGCGGCGCCGCGATCGACCAGGTGCTCAGCGACCCGGAAGGCAGCGCCGTGAAGGCCCAGGTGATCGACAGCTACAACCCACCGCTGTCGCTCTTCGCGATGCTGGAGGGCCTGCCGCTGAGCGCGATCACCTCGACCATCGGGATCGTGCTGGTCATCGTCTTCTTCGTGACCAGCTCGGATTCGGGCTCGCTGGTAATCGACACGATCACGGCTGGCGGCAAGGTGGACGCGCCCGTGGCACAGCGTGTGTTCTGGTGCACCTTCGAAGGGCTGGTGGCCATCGCGCTGCTGATCGGTGGCGGCCTTGGTGCCTTGCAGGCGATGGTGATTTCCACCGGCCTGCCGTTCACGGTGATCCTGCTGTTCATCTGCTTCGCGATCCTCAAGGGCCTGATGGCCGAGAAACGCTAGGCGATCCGACGCTTGAACGTGTCAAGGCCCCGGCATCGTCCGGGGCCTTTTCGCGTTAGGGCCGTTGGTGACGGGCGGCTTGACGCCCGGCGCGTCACGGGGTTTTGTTGCGGCCATGACATTGGACATCGAATTCGTCCGGGGCCAGTTCCCCGCCTTTTCCGAACCGTTGCTGGCCGGTCAGGCGTTTTTCGAGAATGCCGGCGGGTCCTTTACCTGCGCGCCGGTGATCGAGCGGCTGACGCGGTTCTACCACAGCCGAAAGGTGCAGCCCTTTGCGCCCTACGAGGCCAGCCGCCTGGCCGGCGAGGAGATGGACGAGGCGCGCGGGCGCCTTGCCGCCATGCTGGGCGTGGAGACCGACGAGGTCAGCTTCGGCCCGTCCACGACCCAGAACACCTATGTTCTGGCGCAGGCCTTCCGGCAGTGGATGTCACCGGGTGAGGCGATCGTCGTGACGGATCAGGATCACGAGGCCAATTCCGGCCCGTGGCGGCGGTTGGCGGGCGACGGGATCGAGATCAGGGAATGGAGGATCGACCCCGACAGCGGCCTTCTGCGGCTGGACGACCTGCACGCGCTGCTGGATGAAAAGGTGCGGCTGGTGTGCTTTCCACATTGCTCGAACGTGGTGGGGGCGGTCAATCCGGTGGTCGAGATCACGGCAGCGGCCCATGCGGCGGGCGCTTTCGTCTGCGTGGACGGGGTGTCCTATGCGCCGCACGGGTTTCCCGACGTGGGGGGCATGGGGCCCGACATCTACCTGTTTTCCGCCTACAAGACCTATGGCCCGCACCAGGGCATCATGGTGCTTCGTCGCAACCTGGGCGCGTTGTTGCCCAATCAGGCGCACGAATTCAACGGCGGCGTGCTCTACAAGCGATTCACGCCCGCCGGGCCCGACCACGCGCAGGTGGCCGCAAGTGCGGGAATGGCTGATTACGTC
>JAASSQ010000280.1 GCA_021767845.1 Roseovarius sp.
GGCACCGCCGGAAATATCGATGCCAAGATCGGGGCCGAGGCCGATCGGCTGGGGTTTGCCGGGATCACCAACCCGGCGGATGCACCGCTGGCCACGGCGGCGGGATACCTGGTGCGGCACTTGGCCACCGGGCGCGAATTGCCGCCGGCCGCGCAGAACGTCATGACCCTGTGGCGCGACTTCATCGAGGCGCAGGCCGGCGCCACGCTGGAGTCGCTGGAGGACACGCTGGCCGACCAGACCGAGTTCGCCCGCTTCGCGCGCAAGGTGATCGAGGACCTGGGCTATGGTGACCAGTTGGGCGACGACCCGGACGCGCCTGACGACGAACAGGACGACGAGGCTGAACAGACCCCGGACGAGGACGAACAGCCCGACAGCTCGGGCCAGGACGACAGCGACGAGAGCGACGCCGAGGCCAGCCCCGAACAGTCGCAGGAACAGCAGATGGACGAGGCCCAGGCCCAGGTCAGCATGGATGACATGGCCGACGAGGAGATGGGCGACGAGACCGAGCTGCCCGAGGGCGAAGCCCCGCTGGAGCCGCCTGCCCCGGCCCCTGTCTCCGAGGCCGATCCCGATTACAAGGTTCATATCTCGGACTTCGACGAGGAAATCCGCGCCGAGGACTTGGCCGAGCCGATCGAGTTGGAGCGGCTGCGCGCCTATCTCGACCAGCAGCTCGATCCGCTGAAAGGCGCGGTCAGCCGGCTGGCCAACAAGCTGCAGCGCCGCCTGCAGGCGCAGCAGAACCGCAGTTGGGAGTTCGACCGCGAGGAAGGCATCCTCGATGCCGGGCGGCTGGCGCGCGTGGTGGCCAACCCGACCACCCCGCTCAGCTTCAAGGTCGAGAAGGACATGGAGTTCCGCGACACGGTCGTGACGCTTTTGCTGGACAATTCCGGCTCGATGCGCGGGCGGCCGATCTCGATCGCGGCCATCTGCGCCGACGTTCTGGCCCGCACGCTGGAACGCTGCAGCGTCAAGGTCGAGATCCTGGGCTTCACCACCCGCGCCTGGAAAGGCGGGCAGAGCCGCGAAGCCTGGCTGAACGGCGGGCGCGAGCAATTGCCCGGGCGGCTCAACGATCTGCGCCATATCATCTACAAGTCCGCCGACGCGCCGATGCGGCGCACGCGGGATAATCTCGGGCTGATGATGAAGGAAGGCATCCTGAAGGAAAACATCGACGGCGAGGCGCTGGAATGGGCGCACCGCCGGCTGGTCGGCCGAAAAGAGGCGCGCAAGATCATGATGGTGATCTCGGATGGCGCGCCGGTGGATGACAGCACCCTGTCGGTCAACCCCGCCAATTACCTTGAAAAGCACCTGCGCGACGTGATCGCGATGATCGAACGCCGTAAGGCGGTGGAATTGCTGGCCATCGGCATCGGCCATGACGTGACGCGCTATTACGACCGCGCGGTGACGATCACCGATGTCGATCAGCTGGCCGGGGCGATGACCGAACAGCTGGCCGCGCTCTTCGATCCCGATCCGCGCGCCCGCGCCCGCGTGATGGGCATCCGCAAGGCAGGCTGACCCGCTTTCGCACCCCTGCTTCATCTGGCACCCAATACCTCGGGGGTCCGGGGGCAGAGCCCCCGGCGCGCCGGTGCATTGCACTTCGGCGGCCGGGGCTCTAGCACTGTCGGGCCGGACCAGTTGCAGGAGGTTCCAAGATGTTCCAGTCCTTCGATGACACCGCCTCCCCCGACCAGGGGCCGCCGCGGCTTGCCCATCTGCGCGAGGCGATGACCGCAGAGGGTTTGGCCGGATACCTGGTGCCCCGCGCGGATGCGCACCAAGGGGAATACGTGGCGCCTCGTGATGACCGGCTGGCCTGGCTGACCGGGTTCACCGGCTCGGCGGGGTTCTGCGCGGTGCTGCCGGACCGCGCGGGCGTGTTCGTCGATGGACGCTACCGCGCCCAGGTCCGCGTGCAGGTCGATACCGCGCAGTTCACGCCGGTGGACTGGCCCGAGGTGAAGCTGGCGGATTGGCTGAAACAGCACCTGCCCGAGGGAGGAATTGTCGGCTACGACCCCCTGCTCTACACCCCGGCGCAGATCGAGGCGGTGGAAACCGCGCTCGAGGGCAGCTTGATCACGCTCGAACCGGGCGAGAACCTGGTCGATCGCATCTGGCCGGACCGCCCCGATCCACCGCTCGGGCCGATCCGTGTCTATCCCGAGGATCTGGCCGGCGAGGGCCATGCCGACAAGCGCCGCCGTCTGGCCGCCGCGCTTCGCAACGCGGGCCATGCGGCCGCCGTCCTGACCTTGCCGGATTCGATTGCATGGCTGCTGAACATCCGCGGCAGCGACATCCCCCGCAACCCGGTGCCGCATGCCTTCGCGGTGCTGCATGACGATGCGCACCTGTCGCTTTACGTGGACGCCGCCAAGCTGGACGACAGCGTGCGCGCCCATCTGGGCGACGAGGTCACGATCCGCCCGCCCTCGGCCTTCGGACCGGGCCTGCGCAGCCTGACGGGGCCGGTGCGGCTTGACAAAAGCAGCGTGCCGGTCTGGGTGGTCCGGCAACTGGACGAGGCCAACGTCGCCCATGCCTGGGGCGACGACCCCTGCGTGCTGCCAAAGGCCTGCAAGACCCGCTCCGAGATCGCCGCCACACGCGAGGCGCATCTGCGCGACGGGGCGGCGATGTGCGAATTCCTTGCGTGGTTCGACCAGCAGGCGCCCGGCACGCTGACCGAGATCGACGTGGTCGAGAAGCTGGAATCGTGCCGCCGCGCCACGGGCAAGCTGCTGGATATCAGCTTTGACACCATCGCCGGGTCGGGCCCGAATGGCGCGTTGGCCCATTACCGCGTGACACACAAGACCAACAGGGTATTGCAGGCGGGCGACCTTCTGGTTCTGGACAGCGGCGGGCAGTACCTGGACGGCACGACCGACATCACCCGCACCCTGCCCGTGGGCGAGGTTGGCGCCGAGGAGCGCGCCGCCTTTACCCGCGTGCTGCAGGGCATGATCGCGATGAGCCGCGTTCGCTGGCCGCGCGGTCTGGCGGGCCGCGATCTGGACGCCATCGCGCGCTATCCGCTATGGCTGGCCGATCAGGATTACGGGCACGGCACCGGACACGGGATCGGGGTGCATCTGTGTGTCCACGAAGGGCCGCAGCGCCTGTCGAAGACCAGCGATGTCCCGCTGGAACCCGGCATGATCCTGTCGAACGAGCCGGGCTATTACCGCGAGGGCGCCTTCGGCATCCGCATCGAGAACATCGTCGTGGTGCAGGAGGCCGCGACCTTGCCGGGCGGGGATCCGGGGCGGCGCCTGTGCTTCGAGACGCTGAATTACGTGCCTATCGACCGGCGTCTGATCAAGCCCGAGATGCTCAGCGATGTCGAACGCGACTGGCTGAACGCCTATCACGCCGCATGCCGCGACAAAATCGGGCCTCGGATGTCCGGGCCGGCTGAACTATGGTTGCGCGAAGCGACCGAACCGCTGTGACACTTTGGTGTAACAAAGCCGGGGCACAGCAGGGCGCAGCAAGACATCGGGAGGGACAGTGATGGCCGATATCAGGATCCGCAAGGCGGAAGGAACATGGACGGTGCGCGCCGGTGGCGCGGTTCTGGCCGAAAGCAGGAACGCGCTGGAACTGACCGAAGACGGCTACCCGGACGTGATCTATTTCCCGCGCGAGGATATCGCCATGGCCTTTCTGGACGAGAGCGACCGGCGCACCGACTGCCCGCACAAGGGCGAGGCGCGGTATTTCTCGATCGTGACGAAAAGCCAGACGATCGACAAC
>JAASSQ010000049.1 GCA_021767845.1 Roseovarius sp.
TCATGCCGTTCGATCGGCCCGCCACCGGACTGGGGTATGGACATCGGCGCCTCTCCTGCCTTGTCGCGCGTGTTAAGCTGCCACAAGTGGCCCTATTCGCACGGGGTGTCAATGTAGCCGGACGGTCTCTTTCTGCCAGATCACGACAGGGTGTGATCCGGGCCGTTTCAATTTGGCCAGCATGTGTTCGGTGCGGATGCCCTCCAGCGTGGCGAAGGCATCGAACAGTTGGTCGGCGCCCGACGCCGTGACGGGGATCATCAGATCGGGCTGACCGCGCTGCGCCAGCCGCCAATGCGCGGGCTGCCCGGTGGGATCAAGCGTGACGCGCGACAGATCGCCAAGCGCCACCGCGCCGCCGGTCAGCGGGCCGAAATAGGTGATCTGGCCTTCATCCACGCTGACCACGCCCGGCCCGTCCTGCGCGTTGCGAAAGCGGCCGCGCTGCATCCCGGCGGCGGCAAGGATCGCGCCGATCGCACAGAGCGCGACGCCCAGCCATTGCAGAAGGCCGGTCGCACCAAGCGCCCACCAAATGCCAAGCGCCAGAACGCCCGCGGCGGCCACCACCTCGCGCCATCGCCAAAGCGCGGCCGTCGCCTCGGGGCGCACAAAGCTCATGCCCAGTCTCCAAGCGTCATCTGCCAGACGGTCATTGCCGCGACGGCGGCCGTATCGGCCCGCAGGATTCGCGGCCCGAGGCTGACAGGATGGGCAAAGGGCAGGGCGGAAAGGCGCTCGCGCTCGGCCTCCGAGAACCCGCCCTCGGGGCCGATCAGGATGGCCCAACTGTCGCCGCCCGCCCCGGCCAGCGTTTGCGCGGCCCCGGCCAAGGCTTCGTCGCAGAACATCAGCTTCCGGCCCTCGGGCCAGTCTGCCAGCACCTCGTCCAGCTTTTGCAGGTCGCCAACCTGCGGAACGAATGTGCCACCGCATTGCTCGGCCGCTTCGACCGCGTGCGCCTGCAGCCGGTCCTGCCGGATGCGCTCGGAATTGGTGAAATGGGTTTGCACGGGCAGGATGCGCGCCGCGCCCATCTCGGCGGCCTTTTCAACGATGAAATCCGTGCGCGCTTTCTTGATCGGGGCGAACAAAAGCCAAAGGTCGGGAGGCATGCGTTGCGGCGCGGTGTGCTCTTCGACGCGCAGCAGCCCGGCGCGTTTCGACACCTCTTCCACCTGCGCACGCCACTCGCCGTCGCGCCCGTTGAACAGAAGCACGGCATCGCCCTTGCCTCGCCGCATGACCCCGAAAAGGTAATGCGCCTGGTCGCGGTCCAGAGGAACCGTTTGCCCTTGGCCCAAGGGGTGATCTACATAAAGCCTGATTTTCGCATCTGCCATGGGGGCACCATATGACCGGCAAGAACCAGACGCCAGAGGCCAGCGGCGCGGTGGCGGACGCGGTCAAGGGCAACTGGGTGGACCGCCTCGCCCCGGCGTGGAGCCGCCCCTACCTGCGGCTGGCGCGGGCGGACCGGCCCATCGGCACGTGGCTGTTGCTCTTGCCCTGCTGGTGGGGGCTGTTGCTGGCGATGTTGCATGACGGGCGCGCCTATTGGCACGACCTGTGGATTTTCGCCGGGTGCGGTATCGGGGCGTGGCTGATGCGCGGGGCGGGTTGCACGTGGAACGACATCACCGACCGCCACATCGACGGCAGCGTGGCGCGCACCGCCTCGCGGCCGATCCCGTCGGGGCAGGTCAGTGTCAGGCAGGCGTTGGCGTGGCTGGTGGCGCAAGCCCTTGTGGCCTTCTGCATCCTGCTGACCTTCAACGCGGCGGCGATTGCCCTCGGCGTCCTCGCCCTCGTGCCGGTCGCGATCTATCCTTTTGCCAAGCGGTTCACCTGGTGGCCGCAGGTGTTTCTGGGGCTGGCGTTCAACTGGGGTGCGCTGCTGGCCTGGACGGCCCATACCGGGCGGTTGGAGTGGCCGGCGATCGTGCTCTACCTGTCCGGGATCGCCTGGACGCTGTTCTATGACACGATCTACGCCCATCAGGACAAAGAGGATGACGCGCTGATCGGCGTCAAGTCCACCGCCCGCCTGTTCGAGGACCGCACCGCCCGCTGGCTGAGCCTTTTCCTGGTTCTGAGTGTCGCCTTGCAAACGCTGGCCGTGATCCTGACGGGCATCGGCGGCAGCCCCTTCGCGCTGCTGGTGGCGCTGCTGGGGCCGTGGGCCATGGGCTGGCACATGCAGTGGCAATTGCGCCGGTTCGACCTGGACGACAGCGACGTCCAATTGGCGCTGTTTCGGTCGAACAGGGATGCGGGCTTGCTGCCCGTGCCGTTTTTCGCCGTCGCGCTGCTGCTGTGATTGCACTCGGCCCCGCCACCGCATAAAACCCGGATCAGCAACAACTTGCGGGCCTTTACGCCATGCGCCTGTCCTCCGTTTTCACCATCTCTGCGACCTTTCTGGCGGCTGCGCTGTTCTGCGTTCTGACTGCCGGCTTCGCCGCAACCGTCATCGAGGACAGCTCGCGGATCGCCGTGCGCGACACGCTGGACAAGAACGGCATGTCCTGGGCCGAGGTGGATGCCGATGGGCTTCAGGTGTTCCTGGCCGGTACTGCCCCGAGCGAGGCCGAACGGTTCAAGGCTCTGTCGGTGGCCGGGACGATGGTGGATGCGGCCCGGGTCATTGATCAGATGCTGGTCGAGGATACCAAGGGCATCGCGCCGCCGCGGTTTTCGATCGAGATCCTGCGCAACGACAGCGGCACCTCGCTGATCGGCCTTGTGCCGGCGGCGACGGACCGGGACGACCTCATGCAAGAGATCGCGGACGCCACCGATGGCGACGAGGCGGCAGACCTTCTCGAAACGGCGGATCACCCGCAGCCTGAAACCTGGCAGCCCGCCCTGGATTTCGCGATCGAGGCGCTAAGCCGCCTGCCGCGCGCGAAAATCTCGGTCGATCCCGAGCGGGTTATCATCAAGGCAATGGTGGACAGTGCGGGCGAGAAACGTGAACTGGAAACCGAGCTTGCGCGGATTGCGCCGGCGGATGTGCGCCTTTCGTTGGAGCTTTCGGCGCCGCGTCCCGTCATCACGCCTTTCACGCTCAGGTTCCTGATCGAGGATGGCGAGGCCAAGTTCGATGCCTGTTCGGCCGATACCGAGGAGGCGCGCGACCGTATCCTGAGCGCCGCCGGGAAAGCGGGCCTGACATCCAAGGCCGCCTGCACGATCGGGCTTGGCGTGCCGTCACCGAAATGGGCTCGCGCGGTGGAACTGGCCATCGGGGCCTTGGCCGAAATCGGCGGCGGCAGCGTCACGTTTTCCGACGCCGACATCTCGCTTCTGGCCGCGGTCGGAACACCGCAGGAAAGGTTTGACGACGTCGTGGGGCGGCTGGACACCGCGCTGCCCGAGGTCTTTGCGCTGCATGCCGTTCTGCCTGAGCCGGAGGACGAAAGCGATCCCGTGAAGCCCGAATTTGTCGCGACCCTGTCCCCCGAAGGCCTGGTGCAACTGCGCGGCCGCGTCGGCAGCGAGATCGCCCGCGATACGCTGGACAGTTTCGCCAGGGCCCGCTTTACGGCCGGGGGCGTGCACATGACGGCGCGGGTGGCCGAGGGTTTGCCGCGCGACTGGCCCTTGCGCACGCTGACAGGGCTCGAGGCGCTGACCTATCTGTCCAACGGCGCGGTGACGGTCACGCCAGACAGCCTGACGGTGATCGGACAGACCGGGCAGCAGGAGGCCTCGTCGATGATTTCCGGCTTTCTGTCCGAAAAGTTGGGGGAAACCGCACAGTTCTCGATCGACGTGACCTACAAGGAGGAACTGGACCCGGTGGCGAGCATTCCGACGCCCGAGGAATGCGCGGCGCGGATCGCGGAAATCCAGAGCGAACGCAAGATCAACTTCGAGCCGGGATCATCCACGATCGACGGAAACGGAGCCGCGATCATGGACGATATCGCCGACGTGCTGCGCGAATGCGGCGAGATCCGCATGGAAATCGGAGGCCATACCGACAGCCAGGGACGCGAGGTCATGAACCAGCGGCTGAGCCAACAGCGCGCGCAGGCGGTTCTGAACGAGTTGCGCATGAGGCGCGTTCTGACCTCGTCCTTCACGGCCAAGGGATATGGCGAAAGCCAACCCATTGCCGACAACGACACCGAGGAAGGACGCGAAGCCAATCGCCGGATCGAGTTCCGTCTGATCCGGCCCAAACCCGTCGAGGACACGCAGACGACGCTTGAAAGCCGCGAAGAACCGGGCGAAGAAGACATACCGTCCGCAGAGAAAGAGCCCGAGGATGAACAGAACTGAGTTTATCATCGCCACGGCGATCATCCTGTTCGTGGCATTCTGCCTTGGGTGGTTCGCCAACTGGCTGGTGCATCGCTTCATTCGCGTGAACCAGTCCGACGTGGGGGAGCTGGAGCGGATGGCCCAGGAATTGCACGAGGCAGAAGAAACGCGCGATCAGGCGATCACCTACCTGCAGCAGCGCGAGGCGGAACTGACCAACCAGTTGGCGCAGGCCGAGGCAGAGGTCGCCGCCACGATGGAAGGCCTGCGCGAAGCACGCCACGAGGCCGAGCAGCTGCGCACGCATCTTGAAAAGGTCACGTCGGGCTGAATTGACTGCACCGCTGGCCGCGTTCCAGCCCAAGCGCCCGGACCCCCCTGCCCGCAGGCACATGTAGGGCCGTTGCATTGTTGCGCGCCGTCCCGAGCGGTCAAGAATCCGCTTCACGTTGGGTCAAGAACCGGCTAAACGCCTCGCATGATCGCAGCCGGTTGCCATATCGCCATCCGACGCCGACGCACCCGCGTCTGACGCAGGACATCTGTGATCCGCTTGGCGTGCACGCGCCATTCTTCCCCCGATATCATTGACTTGCCCACGGCGCTCAGGCACTCAAAGGGCTTCTTGAAAAGGATAAGACCATGATCCCGTCCGTTCTTCCGACCTACAATCGGGCACCGCTGACCTTCGTGAAGGGCGAAGGCAGCTGGCTGATCGAGGCGGACGGACGCCGATTCCTGGACATGGGGGCCGGGATCGCGGTGAACGCGCTTGGCCACGCCCACCCCGCCCTTGTCGAGGCGCTGACGGAACAGGCCGGCAAGCTGTGGCATACCTCGAACCTGTATGACATCCCGCAGCAACAGGCGTTGGCCGACAAGCTGGTGGCCGCGACCTTCGCGGACACGGTGTTCTTCACCAATTCCGGCACCGAGTCCTGCGAACTCGCGGTAAAAATGGCGCGCAAGTATTTCCACGACAAGGGCCAGCCGGACCGCACCGGCATCATCGCCTTCGAAGGGGCCTTTCATGGCCGGTCCCATGCGGCCATCGCGGCGGCGGGATCGGAGAAGATGGTCAAGGGCTTCGGCCCGCTGCTGCCCGGCTTCACGCAGGTCGCCTGGGGCGATCACGATGGCCTTCACGCCGCCATAGACGACACGACCGCCGCGATCCTGATCGAACCGGTGCAGGGCGAAGGGGGCATCCGGCCGCTGCCCGTTCAATGCCTGAAAGGCCTGCGCGACCTTTGTGACGAGAAAGGCATCCTGCTTGTCCTTGACGAGGTGCAATGCGGCATGGGCCGGACCGGTAAGCTCTTCGCGCATGAATGGGCCGGCGTGGCGCCCGACATCATGATGGTCGCCAAGGGTATCGGCGGCGGGTTTCCCCTCGGGGCGGTTCTGGCCACGGAAGAGGCCGCCAGCGGTATGACCGCCGGCACGCATGGTTCGACCTACGGGGGCAATCCGCTGGCCTGTGCCGTGGGCGCCGCCGTGATGGACATTATCGCCGATCCCGGTTTTCTGGAGTCGGTCAATGCAAAGGCGGGGCGCCTTCGGCAGGGGCTGGAAGGGCTGGTATCCGCACATCCCGGGATATTCGAGGAGGTGCGCGGCGTGGGCCTCATGCTTGGGCTGAAATGCAAGGTCGCCAACACCGATGTGGTATCCGCAGCCTATGACGCCGAGCTTATCACCGTGCCCGCGGCGGACAATGTCGTCCGGCTTCTTCCGCCTTTGACCCTCACGGACAAGGACATCGCCGAGGCGCTCAAGCGGCTCGACGTGGCGGCAGAGCAGATCGAAGGACAAAAGCGGACCTGATCCAGCCCGCGGATCATGCCGGGCCGAAATCGGCCCTGGCGCACGTCCCCCAAACACAAGGTTACACGCCATGACCCACTTTCTCGACATTCACAAAACCGATCCGGCCGACCTGCGCCGGATGATCGACGCGGCCCAGGCCATGAAAAGCGCGCGCAACGGCCGCCCGCGGGGCGCGCCGGATGACGACCAGCCGCTCAGGGGGCACATGGTCGCCCTGATCTTCGAGAAGCCCTCGACGCGGACCCGAGTCAGCTTCGATGTCGGGGTGCGCCAGATGGGCGGGCAGACCATGGTGCTGTCGGGCGCCGACATGCAGTTGGGCCATGGCGAGACGATCGCCGACACGGCGCGCGTCCTCAGCCGCTATGTCGATCTCATCATGATCCGCACGTTCGACGAGTCGGTGCTGCTGGAGATGGCGGAATATTCCGATGTGCCGGTCATCAACGGCCTGACGGACCGGACCCACCCCTGCCAGATCATGGCGGATGTCATGACCTACGAGGAGCACCGTGGCCCGATCGCGGGCAAGAAGGTGGTCTGGTCGGGCGATGGCAATAACGTCTGCGCCTCGTTCCTGCACGCCGCCGGACAATTCGGCTTCGACATGACCTTCACCGGCCCGTCGCAACTGGACCCCGAAGACGAATTCGTGGGCCTCGCGCGTCAGAAGGGCAGCACCGTGCAGATCGAGCGCGACCCGGTGAAGGCCGTGGCCGATGCGGATCTGGTGGTCACCGACACATGGGTCAGCATGCATGACAGCCAGTCCACCAAGGAGCGCCGCCACAACATGCTGCGCCCCTACCAGGTGAATGCCGAGCTGATGGCACATGCCAAGCCGGATGCGCTTTTCATGCACTGTCTGCCCGCGCACCGCGAGGACGAGGCGACCAGTGCCGTCATGGATGGCCCCCATTCCGTGATCTGGGACGAGGCCGAAAACCGCCTTCACGCGCAGAAGGCGATCATGCGGTGGTGCCTCGGCGTGTGACCCGCGCTGCGGTCCGTTACAGCATCACCGCGTTCAAAAGCAGGAAGATACCTGCTGACATGAGCGCCGCCGCGGGCACGGTCACGACCCAGGCGGCCACGATCGTCATGAAATGGCTCCGGCGCACCAGCTTGCGGCGGCGCCGTTCTTCCTTGGGCAGGCGTTTTGGCTTGCCCGCCTTGACGGCGTTGTTGCGGAGCCGTTTCTCCATATACCACTCGCGGAAGAAGCCCACGCCGAACACGCCGCCGACGGCGATATGGGTGGAGCTGACGGGCAGGCCGAGCCAGCTTGCCACGATCACCGTGATCGCGGCACTGAGCGCCACGCAATAGGCGCGCATCGGGTTCAGCTTGGTGATCTGGCTTCCGACCATGCGGATCAGTTTCGGGCCGAACAGGAACAGTCCGAACGAGATGCCGAAAGCGCCGATCACCATGACCCACATCGGGATCGCGACTTCGCCGGCAAAGGCGCCCACTTCGGTCGCGTGGACGATGGCGGCGAGGGGGCCAACCGCGTTGGCCACGTCATTCGCGCCATGCGCAAAGGACAAAAGCGCCGCCGACAGCACCAGAGGCAGGCCGAACAGCGCCTTGAGCGACTTGTTGCGGTTTTCCATGCACTCGGACTGGCGCCGGATGAGCGGGCGGGTGATCGCGTAGGAGAGCGCCCCGAACGCGGCCCCGATCACTAGGGCCGTTGCAAGGTCGATCTTCACGATTCGCTTCAGCCCCTTGAGCGCAAGGTAGGCGGCAAAGACCCCGGCCATGACTCCAACGAGGATCGGCACCCACCGGCGCGCCGCCGAGATCTTGTCCTCCTGGTAGATGATCCGGTTTTTGATGAGGGCCAGGAACGCCGCCGCGATCACCCCACCCAGAACCGGCGAGATCACCCAGCTTGCTGCGATCGCCCCCATCGTGGGCCAGTTGACGGCGGCGAACCCCGCCGCCGCGATGCCCGCGCCCATCACGCCACCGACAACGGAATGCGTGGTGGACACCGGCGCCCCCAGCCTGGTGGCAAGGTTGACCCACAAGGCCGCCGAAACCAGGGCCGCCATCATCGCCCAGGTAAAGGTGCGCGCCTGTGCGATGCCGTCCGGGTCGATGATCCCCTTGGAAATGGTGGACACCACGTCGCCGCCTGCCAAAAGCGCCCCGGCGCTTTCGCAGATCGCGGCGATCACGATGGCGCCGCCCATTGTCAGCGCGTTGGCGCCGACCGCCGGGCCCATGTTGTTGGCCACGTCGTTGGCCCCGATGTTCAGCGCCATGTAGGCTCCGAACACGGCCGCCGCCACGACGATCATGTTGTCGGGATAGGTGCCGAAGAACAGGGCCGCGGCCAAACCGGCGATGACCATGAAAGCCAACGCGATTCCCGGTGCCACCAGAGGGCGCGAGACATACGAGGTCGCATATTCGATCTGGGAAATGCGGCTCAGGTCCTTGTCCAGTGTCTTCCACTGGTTGCTGTCCGGCGTTCCGGTCACGGGGCAGGCTCCCTGGCTGGAATATCGCTGACAGCGCTAGTGCGTGACGCCGCCCTGTTCAATGGCGGATGTCACCAAATCGTCGCAAATCTGTTACAGAGCGCGGAAAAAATTCTGCAATTCCGGCTCTTGAACCATATCGGCGGCCTGCGCGGGGCTGACCCATTTCCGGCGGCGTTCGCGCGCCTCGGGGTAGATGTCGGACATTTCGGTCACGTCGAGCCGGAAAATCTGCACATCGACCGGGGCCGAGTAGCCGTCATCCAGCGCCTTGTCATAGCAAAACGACCCGACAGGGTCTGACCCCAGTTTCGCCTGCTTGACCCCGGCTTCTTCCCACGCTTCCTCGCGGGCGGCCTCGGCGGCGGATTTGCCCTCCATCAACCACCCCTTGGGAAGGATCCAGCGGCCCGTGTCGCGGCTGGTGATCAGCAGCACCTGCAGCCCGTCCTTGCCCTCGCGACAGCACAGGGCCGCCACCTGGCATTCGCGCGGGCGCCGCAGCAGCGGCTGGACCATTTCTGCCCATGCTTTCTTCAAACCTTCGGTCATGCGATCCCTGTAACCTGCTCATGTTTATTTTTATTTAATGCAGTATATAGGCGAGCGGTCCCAAATTCAAATCAGCGTGGACCGCGCCGTTTCGCGCGCAAGGTGGGGTCGGCCTGTGTCGGGTCGGCCGGCCAGAGGTGCTTGGGGTATTGCCCGCGCATGTCCTTTCGAACATCGGCATAGCTGTTGGCCCAGAAACCGGGGATGTCCGTCGTTGTCTGCACGGGCCGCCCCGCCGGTGACAGAAGGGTTACGCGCAGGGGGGTATTGCCGACCATCGGATGGGTCGTCTGGCCGAACATTTCCTGCAGCCGCAGGCTGATTTCGGGTACGTCGCCGCTGTAATCGATCGGGATGCGCCGCCCGAGCGGGGTCGTGAACTGCGCGGGCACGGCCCGGTCCAGCCGCTGCAATTGGTCGTGATCCAGCCGGGCGCGCAGCGCGTCCAGCATGTCGAATTTCTTCCAGTCCTGCGCGCTGCGCACGCCCTGAAGAAAGGGCAGCAGCCAGTCTTCGAGGCAGTCCAGCAATGCGGGCTCGCGCATGTCGGGCAGATCCTCACCCGCGGCGCGCAAAAGCTCGACCCGGGCTGCCAGCCGCCTTGCGGAATCGCTCCAGTTCAGCCCAAGATCGCGCACCCCGTCCAGCATCGCCTCGGCGATCCTTTCCGGCGGGGCGTCCTTCCAGACGCGATCATCCAGCGCGAGCGCGCCGAGGCATTCCTGCCTGCGCGCCACGACCCGCCGTTCGCGTTTGTCCCAGAAGCATGCGTCGTGCCACGCGATCTGATCGGGGAAAAGGCCGCGGATCTCGGCTTCGGAAATGGCAATCGCCTGCCGGATGCGGGCCTCGCGCGGATTGCCGTCAAGATCGGTGGCCACGATCAGGCGGGCGCCGGACAGGTCGTCACCTTCGGGTATCGCTGCGCCTTTGCCACCCGACAGCACATAGCGCGGCGCGTCCCCCTTGCGGCGCAGTCCGATCCGGTCCGGGTAGGCGAGGGCTGCCATCTCGCTTGCGGTCATGTCGCGGCGGTCCCCCTGCAGGGTCTGGCGGGCCAGTCGTTTCGCCTCGGCGCGGATGCGCTCAAGCGCGCCCCGGTTGACCGGGTGGGGATAGCGGTCCTCGAATGCGCGGCGGTCGCGCAGCGCGGCAAGCCGCAACGACAGGTCAACCGGGGTTCCGCGCGCCAGCGGGTCGCGATCCGCAAGCAAGGCCGCGAGCGGCGCAGCCTCGGGCCCTGTGAGGGCCAGCATGTGCGCAAGTCGCGGATGCAGAGGCAGGGCCGCGATGGCCCTGCCATGCGGCGTCACCCGGTTCTGATCGTCAAGGGCTTCCAACATGCGCAACAGCGCCTGAGCCTCGGCGAACGCGCCAGAATTCGGTTGGGTCAGGAAGGGCAGGTCATCCGGCGCTGCCCCCCAGACCGCCAGTTCCAACGCCAGTCCGGCAAGGTCCGCCGCCTCGATCTCGGCGGGGGGATAGGCAGGCAGGGCGCCTTCCTCGCCCTTCGTCCAAAGCCTGTAGCACAGGCCCTCGGCCACCCGTCCCGCGCGCCCGGCACGTTGCGTCGCCTCGGCGCGCGTCACCGGCTCGGTCACAAGGCGGGACATCCCGCTGGACGGGTCGAACCGCGCCCTTCGCGCACGGCCGCCGTCCACCACCACGCGAACGTCCTCGATGGTCAGCGAGGTTTCGGCGATGGCGGTGGCCAGCACGATCTTGCGCCCGTCCATGGCAGGGGAGATGGCGGCCCGCTGTTTGTCAAAATCCATTGCACCGAACAGGGGATGAACGCTGCAATCCGTCGGCAGGCGGTCTTTCAGCAGGGCCTCGCAGCGCCGGATCTCGGCCTCACCCGGCAGGAAGACCAGCACACCACCTTGTGTCTCGGACACGGCCCGGATCACCAGATCGGACAGCGCGGTTTCAAAGCGCGCACCCTTGGGCAGCGGCTTGTCCAGCCAGCGGATGTCCACCGGGAAATTGCGACCCTCGGACGTGATGACCGGCACATCGCCCATCAGCGCCGCCACCGGTGCCGCATCCAGCGTTGCGGACATGGCCAGTAGCACCAGGTCGTCGCGCAGCGCGCCAGCCACCTCCAGGCACAGGGCCAGCCCGAGATCGGCATTCAGCGAGCGTTCGTGAAACTCGTCGAAAACCACGGCTCCGATCCCGGTCAATTCGGGATCGCACTGGACCATCCGCGTCAGGATGCCCTCGGTCACCACTTCGATCCGAGTCTCAGCGGAAACCCGTGCCGCGCCGCGTACCCGGTAGCCGACGGTTTGGCCCACGGGCTCCTGCAGCGTCTGCGCCATCCGCTCGGCCGCGGCGCGGGCGGCCAGGCGGCGGGGTTCCAGCATGACGATCCGGCCTTCGACAACGCCCGCGCGCAGCATTTCCAACGGGACTACCGTGGTCTTGCCCGCGCCCGGCGGTGCCTGCAGCACGGCGCGGCCCCGCTCGCGCAGGGCTTCCATCAGGGGGGCAATCGCATCGTGGATGGGAAGCGGGTGGGACATATCCGCCTTATCGGACAACTCGGCAGCCATTTCCACTGGTGTTCCAGTCATGCTCTGGACAATCCGGGCCACGCCGAGGCATGTAGACGCGAGGATCACACAGCAGCATACGGGCCGCCTGCATGGACATCGACACCCTCGCCCAGAAGATCATCGCCGGTGACCGCCGCGCCCTGTCTCGTGCGATCACCCTGATCGAAAGTTCGCGCACCGACCACCGGGAGCAGGCGGCGCAGTTGATGGAGCGGCTCAAAGGGGCAGAGCGTCAGGCCATCCGCGTGGGCCTGTCCGGTACGCCCGGCGTGGGCAAATCCACCTTCATCGAAAGCTTCGGCACGATGCTGACGGGGCAGGGGCTGAAAGTGGCGGTGCTGGCGGTCGATCCGTCAAGCGCGCGGTCGGGCGGCTCGATCCTTGGCGACAAGACGCGCATGGAGCAATTGTCGCGCGATCCCAATGCCTTCATCCGGCCGTCACCGTCGCAATCGCATCTTGGCGGTGTCGCCCGCCGCACGCGCGAGGCGGTCACGGTGTGCGAGGCCGCCGGGTTCGATGTTGTCCTGATCGAGACGGTCGGTGTGGGCCAATCCGAAACCGTGGTGGCCGAGATGTCGGACCTGTTCATCCTGCTTCTGGCGCCGGGCGGCGGGGACGAGTTGCAAGGCGTCAAGCGTGGCATCATGGAGATCGCCGACATCATTCTGGTCAACAAGGCCGATGGCGACCTCAAACCCGCGGCCACGCGCACCTGCACCGATTATTCCGGCGCCTTGCGGCTGCTGCGCAAGCGCCCGCAGGATCCCGCCGGGTTCCCCAAGGCGATGATGGTTTCCGCGCAGCAGAACGAGGGGCTGCAAGAGGCGTGGAAAGAGATGACCGCGTTGATCGACTGGCGCCGCGAGAACGGTTTTTTCGAAGCCCGGCGCGAGGAGCAGGCGCGCTACTGGTTCGAACAGGAAGTGCGCAACGGCTTGCTGGCGCGGCTCGATACGCCGGGGGCGCGGCAGGCCATGCAGGACTATGCCGCGCGGGTGGCCAACGGGGCGATCACGCCCACGGTGGCCGCGCGGGAGTTGCTGGATGCGCTTGGGCGCTGAGCGTCAGCCACGTGCGAAGCCCACTATACCGTCTACCAGGCAATCAAGGCTGTCGGTCCAGGGCGTGCCGTCGGGCAACGTATCGGTCAGAAGCGACAATTCGGTGCAGGCCACAAGCAGGTGATCGGCCCCGTTGACAATCAACTGCTGCGCCAGTTCGGCCAGTTCAGGGGACAGTCCGTCTGCCTTGCCGCCGGCCTTGACCGCGCGAATGATCTCCAGCAAGGGGCCATCGTCGGGCAGCACCACCGGGGTCAGGCCGCGCTTGGCGAAAGGGGCCTCGAACACGCCGGCCAGCCGCGTGGCGGGCGAGGCCAGCATGCCGACATTGCGGGCCCCTGCAGTGACAAGCGCATCGGCCGTACACTCAAGCATGTTCAGAAACGGCAGGTCCACCGCACCTTCGATCGCCGGGGCATAGTGATGGGCGGTGTTGCAGGGCATCGCGATCGCCTGCGCCCCGGCGCGGGCCAGGTCGCGGGCCATCTGCGCCAGCACCGGGCCGGGATCTTCGCCCGCGCCCTCGATCAGCGCCTTGATCCGGCTCGGAACCTGCGGGTTCTGATGCACGATCAGCGGAACGTGGTCGGCATCGTCCTGCGCGGGCACCGCGCTCAGCACCTTTTGCATCAGCAGGATGGTCGCCTCTGGCCCCATCCCGCCCAGAATTCCAACGGTCTTCATCGGTTCGGCGGTCCTGCTGTTGTTCCGCGTCCCGGGCTCAACCCCCGGCCTGTGCCGGCATCTTGCCGGTGGTGGTCAGCTTGTCCAGCCGAATGTCGGCAGAGCGGGCGTGCCCCTCCATCCGTTCTTCGCGGCTGATCCGTGCGCTGACGCGGGCCAGATCGGGCAGGGCGCGCTCGTCCACCTCCTGCCAGGTAACGGTTTTCAGGAACTTGTGCACAGACAGGCCGCCGGTATAGCGCGCAGCCCCCGATGTGGGCAGCACGTGGTTCGGGCCGGCCGCCTTGTCCCCGAAAGCGACGGTGGTGTTCTCGCCAAGGAACAGCGAGCCATAGGCGCGCAGCCTCTCGCGCCACCACGGCAAATCCGCCGCTTGCACATGCAGATGCTCGGCCGCCTTGTCATCGGCATAGCGTGCCATCTCCTCGCGGTCGGAGCACAGCACCACCTCGCCCAGATCGCGCCAGGCGGTGTCAGCCGCGCTGCGGTTCGGCTCGGGCAGGGCGGCGATGACGGAGGGGATGCGCGCCAGCACGGCGTCTGCCAGCGGGCGGTGCGTGGTGGCCAGCCAGACCGGACTTGTCGCGCCATGTTCGGCCTGCCCGACAAGGTCGATGGCAACGGTGTCGGGGTCCGCGGTGTCGTCGGCCAGCACAAGGCTGTCGGTGGGGCCTGCGAACATGTCGATCCCGATGGGGCCGAAAAGCTGGCGTTTCGCCTCGGCCACGTAGGCGTTGCCCGGCCCGACAAGGATATCGGCAGGCGGCGCGCCGAACAGCCCGAAGGCCATGGCCGCGACCCCCTGCACTCCGCCGATGCACAGGATCCGCGTGGCCCCGGCCAGGTGCATGGCATAAAGCATCGCATCCGGGATGCCCTGCGCACCATTCGGGGGCGAACAGGCGGTGATGTCGGCCACACCCGCTTCGCGCGCCGTGGCGATCGACATCAGGGCACTGGCGATATGGGTGTAGCGCCCGCCGGGCACATAGCAGCCGGCGGCCGACAGTGGGATCTGCCGTTGCCCGGCGATCAGGCCGGGACGCAGTTCCACCTGCATGTCCTGCGCCGTGGCGCGCTGCGCGGCGGCGAAGCGGCTGATATTGTCATGCGCCCACTCGATGTCGTTTTTCAGGTCTTGCGGCACCCGTGCGATGGCCTCGGCAATCCGATCGGATGAAACCGTGATCTCGCCTTCCCAGCCA
>JAASSQ010000281.1 GCA_021767845.1 Roseovarius sp.
CGAACAGGAGGGGTACCGTCATTCTGCCGCGCTTGCGGTCCCGACAAAGGCACCCTCGGCCTCCCAGCGGCGTGCGATCGAGCCAAGCTTGTCCAGCACGCCGCGCAGTTCCGCGCCGCGCTCAGTCAGTCCGTATGTGACAGCGGGTGGGATGGTCATGGCCTGCTCGCGCCAAACAACGCCAGCATGTTCCAGCATTCTCAGCCTCTCGGTCAGAACGCGAGTGGAAATTCCGGGCACCAAACGCTTGAGCGCGCCGAAACGCTGCGGTCCCTGCTCGGACAGAACCCAGAGTATATAGATCGTCCAAGGGCCTGTAATGACACGCAGAAGCGCCTCCATCGGGCATAAGGGGGGCTGGACGCTCTTCATCGTGGATTATCCTCGCGGTTAAAGTAATCTAGTTACTTTTAAGTGCCTACTTTCACGAACAATGCAAGACACCTAAAGGTACTTAGAGCGGAAACTGCGGCTGAACAAGCCCTTGCAAACAGGGAGTGCGGTGATGAGTGACAACGTGGCAAAGTATGTCTACTGGATCGCGACCGGCCTTGTGGCGCTGGTCTATCTGGGTGCGGCGACTTTCTACATCTCATCCCACGATATGGTCGCGGGCATGTATCGCGAGGTGTTGAGCTATCCCACATACATCATCTGGCCGCTCGCGATTTTGAAGATTGTCGGCGCGGTGGTGATTCTCTGGCGCCCTTCGGCGATGCTGGCGGACTGGGCTTACGCGGCGATGTTCTGGCATCTGGTGTTGGCGTTCGGGGCGCATGTGGGCGCGGGCGATCCAGGCTGGCCACCGGCTCTTGCGACCTGGGTGCTCCTGATCGCCTCGTGGATGACAGCCAATCGCGTGCGTGCGGTAAAGTCGGCATATGCGCCGACGTTTCCGACAGAGACGAATTAATCCGATGCGGAGTTGCCACGGCGCTGGCCATCCACCCTCGGGCTTGGGGTTCAAAAGGACGACAGAATGACCGAAAGGCAGCCGACAGTGTTTGTTCCCCATGGAGGCGGCCCTTGCTTCTTCATGGACTGGAACCCGCCTGACACCTGGGACAGGCACCGCAGATTCCTTGAGGCTTTGCCTGCGAGCCTGCCGGCAAAGCCCAAGGCGCTTCTCGTGATCTCAGGCCATTGGGAGGAACGGGTGTTTACCGTGCAGACCAACTCCGCGCCGCCGCTGCTGTTCGACTATCAGGGGTTTCCCCCCCATACTTATCAGCTGACCTGGCCCGCGCTAGGCGATCCTACGCTGGCGGCCCGTGCAAGCGAGCTATTGAATGGCGCGGGTTTTGAAACCCGGGCCGACGCTACGCGTGGCTTCGATCATGGGGTGTTTGTTCCGCTAAAGGTGGCTTTGCCTGAGGCCGACATACCTACCGTCCAACTGAGCCTGCGCGACGATCTCGACGCTGAGGCGCATCTTGCTGCTGGTCGCGCGTTGGCGCCCTTGCGAGACGAAGGTGTTCTGATCATCGGGTCCGGCAACACCTATCACAACATGGGCAAGATGATGCGGGCGATGAGGGGCGGACCCGATGGCCCGGTGAACGGCGGCGACTTTGACCGATGGCTCACGGGTGCGGTGACCCATGAAGACCCCGGGGCGCGCCGCGCCATGCTGGCTGCTTGGGATCGGGCACCCGGCGCACGCGACGCCAATCCGCGCGAGGAACATCTAATTCCATTGCACGTCGTGGCCGGCGCCGCGCTTGCGGATCGGGGGGAAAAGACCCTCGAGGATCACGTATTGGGCGCGGTCGAAAGCGCGTTCAGATTTGGATAGGACCAGATATGTGCTTCGAACTTCCCTTGCGGCAGGGTCCGCGCCCCGAAACCACCGAGTGCGCCCCGCATGAGCAAGTGTCGCAGAACTCCTCGGCCGAGATTCACGCATTGTTCAAGCAGAAGGCCTTCGCCCTGCCCTTCGTCGAGCGTTGCCGATCGGGTATTTCGGTCCCCGGCGCCGAGGCATTAGTCCTGCCGCGGCCGCATGCCTGCGGCCCGCGCGAAGCCTTCATGATCGGACGCGAATTTGCGCATGTGCATCCCGCCTATGACGGTTCGTCGCACATGATGCTGCCGCTGGCGGCGGTTGAGGAACTCATCGCGAAGGGATGGGGCGAACAGCACCCGATGGCCTCGGCCGGATACATCCCGGCCAATGCGATCATGGCCTTTGCTCCACGCGATGAGGCAGAGGTCGATGTGATGATCAAAATCCTGACCACAAGCTGGGGTTTCGCGCGCGGCAAGCTGGCGAATCCCGCCCCCACCCAAATCCACGATTGATCGCAAGCGCGCTTGCAGAAACATCAAGATAAGAGAGATACCATGTCCAACATCCAGAACGGCCCCTTCATCGTGACCGGCGCGTCCGGACAACTTGGCCGGCAGGTGGTCGACCTGCTGGTTCAGGCAGGTGCCGGGCCGGTCATCGCGATCTCGCGCACTCCCGACAAGCTTGCCGATCTGGCGGGAAAAAGAGTCGAGGCGCGCGAGGGCGATTTCAACGACCCGGCTTCTCTTGAAGCAGCCTTCGCGGGCGGCAAGCGTCTCCTCATCATCTCCACCGACGATCTGGAGCCGGGCAAGCGGCTCGCAGCTCATTCCAATGCGATTGCTGCGGCCAAGACGGTAGGTATCGACCACATCGTCTATACCTCCTTCGCAGGCCCAGTCGCGGAAAGTCCAATCGGATTCGCTCAAGACCACGAAGGGACCGAGAAGCTGATCACGGAAAGTGGGGCGGATCATACGATCCTGCGCAACAATATGTACACCGACTTTCTGTTGATGGGCGGCCAGCAGAGCGTCGCCATGGGCACGCATTTCTCCGCCGCAGCAGATGGCAAGACCGGATATGTGACACGCGCGGATTGCGCCCGTGCCGCAGCCGCGGCGCTAATGAAAGCTACGGGAAGGGAGACCCTCGATATCACCGGGCCGGAGACGGTCAGCCAGGCCGAGGTCGCGGCGATCTTGTCCGAAATTGCGGGTAAGGAAATCCCCTATGTCGCCCTGCCCGCCGAGGATCTGGTGCAGGCGATGATCGCAAATGGACTGCCGGAGTTCATGGCGAGGGTCTTTGCCTCCTTCGACGAAGCAATCGCGCAGGGCTATCTCGATGTGGCCAGCGGCGATCTCGAATCGCTCACCGGCAAGCCCGGACAGTCGGTGGCCGATTTCCTGGCCGCTAACCGCGCGGCGCTTCTTCAGGCGCCGCAGGAACAATAATGCTGGAAAATGTCATGAGGCTTTACAACGCGAACTTCTCACCGAATGCGCTGCGTGTACGGGCGGTGGCGCACGAACTGGGCGTGGAACTCGAAATCGTCGAGGTCGACATCCGTGCCGGGGACAACCGCGCGGCGGAATTTCTTGCCCGCAATTCAAATGCAAAGGTGCCTGTTTTGGAGGACGGGAATTTCGTGCTCTGGGAGTCCCGGGCGATCTGTGCCTATCTGGCCGGGATCCGGCCCGAGGCAGGGCTCTATCCTGATGGCCTCAAGACGCGGGCCCTCGTCGATCAGTGGGCCTGGTGGCAAGCCATCCACCTAGGCCCGGCGATGCAGAAGTTGTCCTTTGAGCTGTTCCTCAAAGAGAAATTCGGCATGGGCGATCCTGATCCTACTGTGGTCGAAGCGGAACGGAAAGCCACCGATCAGTTCCTTGCCGTTCTGGAAACCGGACTCGACGATAAGGATTGGATTGCAGGCGCACTCAGCCTTGCCGACTTCTATCTGGCGAC
>JAASSQ010000050.1 GCA_021767845.1 Roseovarius sp.
GACCGTTTCGGTCGAACGCCGCTTCACGCACCCTGTTCTGAAGAAGACCATTCGTAAGTCCAAGAAATACCGGGCTCACGATGAACAGAACGCTTTCAAGGTCGGCGACTCCGTCCGCATCATCGAATGCGCGCCGAAATCGAAAACGAAACGCTGGGAGGTTATCGCGAACTAAGCGGTAACATCCCGGTTTGAGCGAAACCCTGGGGTCGTTACCCCAAAGGTCGGGAGAAACCAAATGATCCAGATGCAGACCAATCTGGATGTCGCTGACAACTCCGGCGCGCGCCGGGTGCAGTGCATCAAGGTCCTGGGTGGCTCCAAGCGGAAATACGCGTCGGTGGGTGACATCATCGTCGTATCCGTGAAGGAGGCCATCCCGCGCGGTCGCGTGAAGAAAGGCGACGTGCGCAAAGCCGTCGTCGTGCGCACCGCCAAGGAAGTCCGCCGCGAAGATGGCACCGCCATCCGCTTCGACCGCAACGCGGCCGTCATCCTGAACAACAACAATGAACCCGTCGGCACCCGGATCTTCGGGCCGGTGGTGCGCGAGCTGCGCGCCAAGAAGTTCATGAAAATCATCTCGCTCGCCCCGGAGGTGCTGTAAGATGGCTGCCAAACTGAAAAAAGGCGACAAGGTTGTCGTCCTCGCCGGCAAGGACAAGGGCAAGGAAGGCACCATCCAGTCGGTCGATCCCAAGGCCGGCAAGGCCGTGGTCGAGGGCATCAACATCGCCATCCGCCACACCCGTCAGAGCCAGACCAGCCAGGGCGGCCGCATCCCGCAACCGATGCCGATCGACCTGAGCAACCTGGCTTATCTCGACAAGAACGGCAAACCCACCCGCGTCGGCTTCAAGATGGAAGGTGACAAGAAAGTGCGGTTCGCCAAGACCACGGGGGACGTGATCGATGCTTGATAGCGCCACCTACACCCCGCGCCTGCGCCAGCAGTTCCGCGACACGATCAAGCCCGCTCTGAAGGAAGAGTTCGGCTACACCAACGACATGCAGATCCCGCGCCTGGACAAGATCGTCCTGAACATCGGCTGCGGTGCCGAGGCGGTCAAGGATTCCAAAAAGGCCAAGGCGGCCCAGGAAGACCTGACAATGATCGCCGGCCAGAAGGCGCTGGTGACCAAGGCGAAGAACTCGATCGCCGGGTTCCGCGTCCGCGAGGGCATGCCGCTCGGCGCCAAGGTCACCCTGCGCGGCGACCGCATGTACGATTTTCTCGATCGCCTGATCACGATCGCGATGCCCCGTATCCGCGACTTCCGCGGCATCTCGGGCAAGTCCTTCGACGGCCGTGGCAACTATGCCATGGGCATCAAGGAACACATCGTCTTCCCCGAGATCGAATACGACAAGGTCGACGAGGTCTGGGGCCTGGACATCATCATCGCCACCACGGCGAAGACCGACGCAGAAGCCAAGGCGCTGTTGAAGCACTTCAACATGCCCTTCAACAGCTGATCGCGGGAGGATTGAGAAATGGCTAAGAAAGCAATGGTCGAACGCGAGAAGAAGCGTCAGCGCCTGGTGAAGAAATACGCCGCCAAGCGGGCTGCTCTCAAGGAGATCATCAACGACGAAAGCAAGCCGATGGAAGAGCGTTTCCGCGCCTCCCTGAAGCTCGCGGAACTGCCGCGCAACAGCTCGGCAACCCGGCTGCACAACCGCTGCCAGCTCACGGGCCGTCCGCATGCTTACTATCGCAAACTCAAAGTGTCGCGGATCGCCCTGCGCGAACTTGGCTCGACAGGCCAGGCTCCCGGCATGGTGAAATCGAGCTGGTAAGGAGGACGGAAAATGAACGATCCTATCGGCGATATGCTCACCCGCATCCGCAACGCCGGAATGCGTGGCAAGTCCACCGTCACATGCCCGGCCTCCAAGCTGCGTGCCTGGGTGCTCGACGTGCTGGCTGACGAAGGCTACATCCGCGGCTACGAGAAGGTGACCGGCGCTGACGGTCACCCGGCCCTGGAAATCGGCCTCAAATACTACGAAGGCGCCCCCGCCATTCGCGAGATGAAGCGGGTCTCCAAGCCCGGTCGCCGCGTCTACATGGGCGTCAAGGACATTCCGCAGGTCCGCCAGGGCCTGGGCGTGTCGATTGTCTCCACCCCGCAGGGTGTGATGTCGGATGCAGCCGCGCGCGCCGCCAACGTGGGCGGCGAGGTGCTCTGCACCGTATTCTAAGGAGGTCGGACATGTCTCGTATCGGAAAACAACCCGTGGCTCTGCCCGATGGCGTCACCGCCACCCTCTCGGGGCAGACCATCGAGGTGAAGGGCCCGAAGGCCACCAAGACCTTCACCGCGACCGACGATGTCACCATCGCGGTCGAGGACGGCCAGATCACCGTCACCCCCCGCGGCGGCTCCAAGCGGGCCCGCCAGCAGTGGGGCATGACGCGCACCGTGATCGCCAACATGGTCCACGGCGCGAAAGAGCCCTTCAAGAAAGAGCTCGAGATCAACGGCGTCGGCTACCGGGCACAGATGCAGGGCAACACCCTGAAGCTGAACCTCGGCCTCAGCCATGATGTCGATTTCGAAGTGCCGGAAGGTGTGACCGTCACCGCGCCCAAGCCCACCGAACTGGTGGTCGAAGGCTATGACAAGCAGCTCGTCGGACAGGTCGCGGCCAACATCCGTGACTGGCGCCGCCCCGAGCCCTACAAGGGCAAGGGCATCCGCTACAAGGGCGAGTACATCTTCCAGAAGGAAGGCAAGAAGAAGTAAGGACGCGACAGATGGCAAACAGCAAGAGACAACTGTTCCAGAAACGCCGCCTGCGCGTTCGGAGCAAGCTTCGCAAGGTCAACGCCGGGCGTCCGCGCCTCAGCGTGCACCGCTCGAACAAGAACCTCAGCGTTCAGCTGATCGACGATGCGCAGGGCGTGACCCTTGCCGCGGCCTCGACCCTGGAAAAGGATCTGGGCTTCGTGGGCAAGAACACGCGCGAAGCGGCCGCCAAGCTCGGCGCCACCATCGCCGAGCGCGCCAAGAAGGCGGGCATCACCGAGGCGCAGTTCGACCGTGGCGGGTTCCTCTTCCACGGCCGCATCAAGGCGCTGGCCGATGCTGCCCGCGAGGGCGGATTGAAAATCTGAGTGCAGGCGCCCCGGGCCGCTGTCCGGGGCGCCTCGATGATCCGGGGGCGCGTCCGAGGGGCGCCGCTCACCAGGGTTGACACACTGATTGGCGCCGCAGCGCGCCGCAAGGAAAGGATGCCAAATGGCAAGAGATGACAACCGCCGCGGAGGTCGCGATCGCGACGAAGCGCCGGAATTCGCCGATCGCCTTGTCGCGATCAACCGTGTTTCGAAAACCGTCAAGGGCGGTAAGCGTTTTGGCTTTGCGGCGCTCGTGGTCGTGGGCGACCAGAAGGGCCGCGTGGGCTTCGGCAAGGGCAAGGCCAAGGAGGTCCCCGAGGCCATCCGCAAGGCCACCGAGCAGGCCAAGCGCCAGATGATCCGCGTGCCGCTGCGCGAAGGCCGCACGCTGCACCATGACGGCTATGGCCGTCACGGCGCCGGAAAGGTCATCATGCGCACCGCACCGCAAGGTACCGGGATCATCGCCGGTGGTCCGATGCGTGCCGTGTTCGAGATGCTGGGCGTTCAGGACGTGGTCGCCAAGTCGGTCGGCTCGCAGAACCCCTACAACATGATCCGCGCCACGCTGAACGCGCTTCAGTTCCAGGCCAGCCCCCGCATGGTGGCGCAGCGCCGTGGCAAGAAGGTCGCCGACATCCTGAAAAAGGACGACGCGCCCGCCAAGGAAGCCGCGGAAGCGTAAGGAGACAAGAGAATGGCCAAGACCATCGTTGTGAAACAGATCGGCTCGCCGATCCGCCGCCCGCAAAACCAGCGCCAGACGCTGATCGGGCTGGGCCTGAACAAGATGCACAAGACCCGCGAACTGGAAGACACCCCTTCGGTGCGCGGCATGATCAACAAGATCCCGCATCTGGTGGAAATCGTCGAAGAGCGCGGCTGACCCGCGCCTCGGGGATTGCCCCACCGCTGGACTTGAATGCGCCCCGGTCAGTCATGGCCGGGGCGATTTCTTGTCCGCCGTTCACCCCGCCACGCTCGCGCGCCGCGTCGCAAGACCCGTTTTCTTGAAAAGAAAACGGCCCGGAAACTTCAAAAGTTTCCGGCCTTCGCCCCTGGGGCGTCACCAGAAATCGGTTGGAGCGCTTGAAATTCACGTGCCACACGCCATTTCGGCGCCTGAAACAGGCCCACTGGGGGCTTATCCGGCCTCTTGCGGGGCGTCCCGCGTGCCCCCGGACAACGCACCACCCCCGCGCCGCCCCACCACCGTGCAGCCCAACACGACCTCCAGCGCCTCGGCCAGCTCAATCACCGTCTGCGTGTCCACGTATAGCCCGCCCGTCCGGTCGGCGAGGCATTTGGCCACCACCGCGCCGCCCTCGTATGTTTCGGCCTCGGGGTTGTCCCAGGCGAAGGGGTCATAGGCCACGCGAAAGCCGATCACGTGCACCGTCAGGCCCGCCCCCTCGGCCGCCAGCCTTGTTCCAAGTGCGCAGGGCCGGCCGCCGCAGGTCTCGTTGCCATCCGTGACCAGCACCACGATGCCGGGGGTCGTGCGATAATCCAGCGCCTCCGCCGCCGCTTCGACCGAGGCGGCCAGCGGCGTCAGCCCGCCGGGCGCCAGCCCGTCCACCGCGTCGATCACCGGCCCGGCCGCGTCCGCCACCGGGCCGAACCGCAAATCGATCCCCGCGCAGGCATTCGCGCCGCCGGGTCCATAGACCAGCAATCCCACCCGGCGCACCGGCGCGATGCGCGGCATCGCGCGGGCCAGCGCCGCGCGCGCCTCCTCGATCCGGGTGGGGGCCGTCGGGTCGAACCCGACCTCGGCCATCGAGGACGAGCCGTCGAAAACCAGCATCGCATCGCGCGCACAGCCCGTCACGGCACCCGCCGGCTGCGCCAGCGCGGCGCTTAGCGCAAGGGCCGCGCAAAGGCGGGGCAAGGGCAGGGGGCAAAGGCTCATGAGGTCCGAGGATAGCCCGGTCCCGCCCGATTCCAAACGCCCCTGCGGGACCGGGCCTTGCACGCGCGCGTCATCCCGTCTATACGCCGCCGGGTGGCGGTCCGCGCCACGACTCACAAAACCAAGACATGCCGTGGTTGGCCCCATCACGCTTCGGGGGTCACATCCGGCTTCAGGAGAAGCGACATGAAACTTCACGAACTGCGCGACAATCCCGGCGCGACCACCTCCAAGAAACGCGTGGGCCGCGGCCCCGGCTCGGGCAAGGGCAAGACCGCCGGCCGTGGTATCAAGGGTCAGAAATCCCGTTCGGGCGTGGCCATCAAGGGCTTCGAGGGCGGCCAGATGCCGATCTACCAGCGCCTGCCCAAGCGCGGCTTCAACAAGCCCAACCGCAAGAGCTACGCGATCGTCAACCTCGGGATGATCCAGAAATTCATCGACGCCAAGAAGCTCGACGCCGGTCAGCCGATCACCGAAGAGGCGCTGATCCAGGCGGGCCTGGTGCGCCGCCGCCTCGATGGCGTGCGCGTCCTGGCCAAGGGCGAGCTGACCGCCAAGGTCACGCTGGACGTGTCCGGCGCGTCGAAATCGGCCATCGAGGCCGTCGAAAAGGCGGGGGGCGCGCTGAACGTCACAACCGCGCAGGCGGCCGAATAAGAGGTTGTGAGCGGTGTCCGCGCCGCTTACATACCCATCTTGAGTTTTCCCGAAAACGCCGTCTGGGCCGGAAAACGGCTTGAGGCGGCGTTGTCACTTGAAAGAGACCGCGCATGGTATCTGCAGCAGAACAAATGGCCGCCAACACCAGTTGGTCCGCCCTGGGCAAGGCCACCGATCTCCGCAAACGGATCTTCTTCACGCTCGGGCTTTTGATCGTCTATCGCCTCGGCACCTATATCCCGGTGCCCGGCATCGACGGGGCAGAGCTTCGGGCCTTCATGGAAGGCGCCCAGGCATCCATCGGCGGCATGTTGTCGATGTTCACCGGCGGCGCGCTCGGCCGGATGGGGATCTTCGCGCTCGGGATCATGCCCTACATCTCGGCCTCGATCATCGTGCAGCTTCTCGCGGCGATGGTGCCCGCGCTGGAGCAACTCAAGAAAGAGGGCGAGCAGGGCCGCAAGAAGATCAACCAGTATACCCGCTACGGCACGGTGTTCCTGGCCACGCTGCAATCCTACGGCCTCGCGGTCAGCCTGCAATCGGGCGAGCTTGTCACCGATCCGGGCCTGTTCTTCATCGCAAGCTGCATGATCACCCTTGTCGGCGGCACCATGTTCCTGATGTGGCTGGGCGAGCAGATCACCGCGCGCGGCGTGGGCAACGGCATCTCGCTCATCATCTTCGTCGGCATCATCGCCGAGGTGCCCGCCGCGCTGGCGCAATTCTTCAGCCAGGGCCGGTCCGGTGCGATCAGCCCGGCGGTGATCATCGGCGTGATCGTCATGGTCGTGGCCGTGATCGCCTTCGTGGTGTTCATGGAACGCAGCCTGCGCAAGATCCACATCCAGTACCCGCGCCGCCAGGTCGGGATGAAGGTCTATGACGGCGGCTCCAGCCACCTGCCGGTCAAGGTGAACCCCGCCGGCGTGATCCCGGCGATCTTCGCCTCGTCGCTGCTGCTGCTGCCCACCACGATCAGCACGTTCTCGGGCAACCAGACCAGCCCGCTGATGTCCACGATCATGGCCTATTTCGGCCCCGGACAGCCGCTCTACCTGCTGTTCTTCACGGTGATGATCGTGTTCTTCACCTATTTCTACACCTACAACGTGTCGTTCAAACCCGATGACGTGGCCGACAACCTGAAGAACCAGAACGGCTTCGTGCCGGGCATCCGGCCGGGCAAGAAAACCGCCGAATACCTGGAATACGTGGTCAGCCGCATCCTCGTCCTTGGTTCCGGTTACCTTGCGGCAGTTTGTCTCCTGCCCGAAGTTCTGCGTAGCCAATTCGCCATTCCTTTCTATTTTGGCGGCACCTCGGTTCTCATCGTGGTCTCGGTAACCATGGATACGATCCAGCAGGTGCAAAGCCACCTTCTGGCCCACCAGTATGAGGGCCTGATCGAAAAATCTCAGCTGAGCGGCAAAGGCAAGAAGCGCGCTCGCAGGAAAGGGACAGGACGCAAATGAACATCATTCTTCTCGGGCCGCCGGGCGCCGGCAAGGGCACGCAGGCGCAGATCCTCGTGGACAGCCGCGACATGATCCAGCTTTCGACCGGCGACATGCTGCGCGAAGCCAAGGACAGCGGCACGGAGATGGGCAACAAGGTGGCCGAAGTCATGGCCCGCGGCGATCTTGTGACCGACGACATCGTGATCGGCCTGATCCGCGAGAAGCTGCAGGGCGACAAGAAGGGCGGGTTCATCTTCGATGGCTTCCCCCGCACGCTGGCGCAGGCCGACGCGCTGGCCGACCTTCTGGCCGAGCAGGGCGAGACGCTCGATGCCGTGATCGAGATGCGTGTCGATGACGACACGCTGGTCAAGCGCATCGTCGGCCGCGCCGAAGAGGCCCGCGCCGCAGGCCAGCCCGTGCGCGCCGACGACAACGAGGACAGCGTCCGGCACCGCCTGATGGAATACTACAAGAAGACCGCGCCGCTCATTGGCTACTACCACGCCAAGCGCCAGCTTGAGAGCGTCGATGGCCTCGGCACGATCGACGAGGTCAAGGCCGAGATCGCGGCGGTGCTCGACAGGTAAGGGCCGGTGGCCTTCGGGCCCGCTCTTCCCCCTCGCGCGATCCGGCGCCCGGCCGCGCCCCGCCCGATGTCGTTCGGCTTGTCCGGGATGAGACGCGAACAAGACCGGTTCCACCGCTCACCGCGCGGCCCGTCGCTCACGCCGCTTCGTGCCTGGGATCGTCGCCCCCCGAAACGGGCAGGGCGGCCCGGAAAAGGCCTGCCCAAGGGCTGCCGCGACGGTTTCTTTCGGCGCTCGCCCCGATCCTGCCCGCCGGGGGGTTGACGCCCCGGGCAATTGCTCCTAACCAGCACCATCCCGCGCAGAGTTGATTCTGTCGCGGTCATGGTTCGTCACGAACCGATCACCTGAATTCAGCTGCGGCCCGGCCGGATCACCCTCCGGGCTGACGTTGTGAAAAAAGGTTCTGGAATTACGGAACCGCAACGAAAGGACATGACACGTGGCACGTATCGCCGGCGTTAATATCCCGACCCACAAACGGGTCCCGATCGCCCTGACCTACATCACCGGAATCGGCCATTCCTCGGCCAAATCCATCTGCGAGGCCGCTGGCATCGACCAGTCCCGCCGCGTCAACGAACTGTCGGACGCCGAGCTTCTGGCCGTGCGCGAGCACATCGACGGCAACTACACCGTCGAAGGTGACCTGCGCCGCGAAGTCCAGATGAACATCAAGCGCCTGATGGATCTTGGCTGCTACCGTGGCCTTCGCCACCGCCGCAACCTGCCGGTTCGCGGTCAGCGCACCCACACCAATGCCCGCACCCGCAAGGGTCCGGCGAAACCCATCGCCGGCAAGAAGAAGTAAGGGAGGGCAGAATCAATGGCACGTGATACCCGTCGCACCAAGCGCAAGGTTTCCAAGAACATCGCCACCGGCGTGGCGCATGTGAACAGCTCGTTCAACAACACCAAGATCCTGATTTCCGACGTGCAGGGCAACGCGATCTCGTGGTCGTCCGCCGGCACGATGGGGTTCAAGGGCTCGCGCAAATCTACCCCCTACGCCGCGCAGATGGCCGCCGAAGATGCCGGCCGCAAGGCGCAGGAACACGGTATGCGCACCCTGGATGTCGAGGTGCAGGGCCCCGGCTCGGGCCGTGAATCGGCGCTGCGCGCGCTGGCCGCTGTCGGCTTCAACATCACGTCGATCCGTGACGTGACGCCGATCGCGCACAATGGCTGCCGCCCGCCGAAGCGCCGCCGGGTCTAAGACTTTTTGCCGATGGGGCCGCGCGCGATGCACGGCCCCATTCCGTCATATTGAACCTCGGGCGTCCCGCGCTTTTGGACATGGAGCCGGGACAGGAATGGAGGGACCGCATGATCCACAAGAATTGGGCTGAACTCATCAAGCCGACGCAGCTTGACGTGAAGCCGGGCAATGACCCGCTGCGTCAGGCGACCGTCGTGGCCGAACCGCTCGAACGGGGCTTCGGCCTGACCCTGGGCAACGCCCTGCGCCGTGTGCTGCTGTCGTCTCTTCAGGGCGCGGCCATCACCAGCGTCCAGATCGACAACGTCCTGCACGAGTTCAGCTCGGTGGCCGGTGTGCGCGAAGACGTGACCGACATCGTCCTGAACCTCAAGGGCGTGGCCCTGCGCATGGATGTCGAAGGGCCCAAGCGCCTGTCGATCTCGGCCAAGGGGCCGGCCGTCGTGACCGCCGGTGACATCTCCGACAGTGCGGGCATCGAGATCCTGAACAAGGATCACGTGATCTGCCACCTCGACGATGGCGCCGACCTGTTCATGGAGCTGACCGTCAACACCGGCAAGGGCTATGTCGCCGCCGACAAGAACAAGCCCGAGGATGCGCCCATCGGCCTGATCCCGATCGACGCGATCTACTCGCCCGTCAAGAAGGTCAGCTACGACGTGCAGCCCACCCGCGAAGGGCAGGTTCTGGACTATGACAAGCTGACCATGAAGGTGGATACCGACGGCTCGGTCACCCCCGATGACGCCGTGGCCTATGCCGCGCGCATCCTGCAGGACCAGCTGTCGATCTTCGTCAACTTCGAAGAGCCCGAATCCGCCGGCCGCGAATCCGAGGACGAGGGGCTGGAATTCAACCCGCTCCTGCTCAAGAAGGTGGACGAGCTGGAACTGTCGGTCCGCTCGGCGAACTGCCTGAAGAACGACAACATCGTCTATATCGGCGACCTGATCCAGAAGACCGAAGCCGAGATGCTCCGCACCCCGAACTTCGGCCGCAAGTCGCTCAACGAGATCAAGGAAGTGCTCTCGGGCATGGGTCTGCATCTCGGCATGGACGTCGAGGACTGGCCGCCCGACAACATCGAGGATCTGGCCAAGAAGTTCGAAGACCAGTTCTGAGGATTTCGCGGGGCGTTGCCGGTTTCGTACCAATCGCCCCGCGCCATACCGGAGTTTCGTACGAAACCGCAGGGGAAACTTGCAAATTCGTACAAATCTTCGGCCGGGCATCCGCCCCAAGGAGAGCCGGTGACACGCATCGCCGGCCAGACAAAGCAAAACACGATCTGGAGACTGAAAAATGCGTCACGCACGAGGCTACCGCCGCCTGAACCGCACCCATGAACACCGCAAGGCCCTGTGGGGCAACATGGCGGGTTCGCTCATCGAACATGAGCAGATCAAGACCACCCTGCCCAAGGCCAAGGAACTGCGCCGGGTCATCGAAAAGCTCGTAACCCTCGGAAAACGCGGCGATCTTCACGCCCGCCGTCAGGCCGCGGCCCAACTCAAGCAGGACAAGCACGTCGCCAAGCTGTTCGACGTGATCGGCCCCCGCTACAAGGAGCGCCAGGGCGGCTACGTCCGCGTTCTCAAGGCCGGGTTCCGCTACGGCGACATGGCGCCGATGGCGATCATCGAATTCGTCGATCGCGACGTGGATGCCAAGGGCGCCGCGGACCGCGCCCGCGTCGAAGCCGAAGAAGCGGCGGCCGACGACGAATAAGACCTTGAAGCCAAACGGTTTCTTGCAAGGCCCCTGCCGGTTCGGCAGGGGCTTTCGCGTTTCCGGGGGCGGGTGTTTTCGGCGCCGATCCCGCCACGGTGGTTGCATTGCGGGCTGCCTCTTCGCATATCTTGCGGGCACTGAAGATTGAGGGAGCCCGCGTGATCCGACCTGTCCTCGCCCTTGTCATGTTGCTGGCCGGGCCAGCCCTGGCCGACGACACCCGCGTGCCGCAAAGCCGCGCCGAGATCGGGTTGAGCTTCACCCCCGTCGTGCAGCGCGCCGCGCCGGCGGTGGTCAACATCTATGCCAGGCGGATCGTCAACGTCCGCTCCAGCCCGTTCAGCAACGATCCGTTTTTTCAAAACCTTTTCAGGGACTTCGGCGTGCCGCAGCAGCGCGTGCAAAACTCTCTCGGCTCGGGCGTGATCCTTGGCGAGGACGGGATCGTTGTGTCCAACTACCACGTGGTGGGCGAGGCGACGGACATCCGCGTGGTGCTGAACGACCGCCGCGAATACGAGGCGCGCGTCCTGCTCGCGGACGAGGAAAGCGACCTCGCGATCCTGCAGCTGCAAGACGCCCCGCCCATGCCCGCGCTTGAATTGCGCGACAGTGACACGGTGCAGGTGGGCGAACTGGTGCTGGCCATCGGCAACCCCTTCGGCGTGGGCCAGACGGTCAGCTCCGGCATCGTGTCGGGCCTCGCCCGCTCCGGCACCGCCACCGGCAACGCCCGCGGCTATTTCATCCAGACCGACGCGCCCATCAACCCCGGCAATTCGGGCGGCGCGCTGGTGGACATCAACGGCCGCCTGATCGGCGTGAACACCTCGATACTCAGCAGTTCGGGGGGCTCGAACGGCATCGGCTTTGCCATCCCGTCGGCGCTCGTGGCGCAGTTCGTCGCGCAGGCCAAGGCGGGCAACGACAGTTTCGCCCGGCCCTGGGCGGGGCTGACGGGGCAGCCGGTGACCGCCGACATGACCGAAGGGCTGGGCCTTGACCGGCCCGGCGGCCTCATCATTTCCGAGGTCCACCCCCGAAGCGCTTTCGCCGGCGACATCCGCCCCGGCGATGTCATCACCGCCGTGGACGGGCAGCCGGTGAACACGCCCGCCGAGATGGTGTTCCGCATGTCGGTGGCGGGCATCGGGGCCGAGGCGGTCGTGACCCGCATCCGCGATGGCGACGCGCAGCAGGTCACCGTTCCCCTGTCCGCTGCCCCCGATGACCCGCCGCGCGCCCAGATCGTGACGGGCAAGCGGTCGGCCATTCCGGGGTTGACGCTGTCCACGATCAATCCCGCCGTGATCGCGGACCAGGATCTGAGCCTCAGCGCGCAAGGCGTCATCGTGGACGATCCCGGCCGCATCGGCGCGCGGGCCGGGCTGCGCGCCGGGGACATCCTGCGCGGCATTAACGGCGAACGGGTGCGGGACACGGCCACGGCGCGCGAGTTGCTGGCGCGCGCCTCGGGGCGGCTGGCGCTCGATGTGCAGCGGGGCGAGCGGCGCTTCGTCATGCGGTTCCGGCTTTGAGGGCGTGATGGACCTGTTCGACCGATCCCCCGAGGACATCCCCGACAGCGCGCCGCGCCCGCTGGCCGACCGGCTGCGCCCGCGCAAACTGGCCGAGGTGATCGGCCAGGACCAGGTGCTTGGACCTGATGCGCCGCTGGGGGTGATGCTGGCCTCGGGCAGCCTGTCGTCGCTGGTCTTCTGGGGGCCGCCCGGCGTGGGCAAGACCACCATCGCGCGGCTTCTGGCCGATGAAACCGACCTGCATTTCGTGCAGATCAGCGCGATCTTCAGCGGCGTGGCCGAATTGAAGAAGGTGTTCGAAGAGGCCCGCCACCGCCGGGCGAACGGGCAGGGGACGCTGCTTTTCGTGGACGAGATCCACCGCTTCAACAAGGCCCAGCAGGACAGTTTCCTGCCGCATATGGAGGATGGCACGATCCTTCTGGTGGGCGCCACCACCGAGAACCCCAGTTTCGAGTTGAACGCCGCGCTGCTCAGCCGGTCGCAGGTGCTGGTGCTGGAGCGGCTGTCGCTGGCCGATCTCGAACGGCTCGCGCAGCGGGCCGAGGCCGAGCTGGCCCGCGTCCTGCCGCTCGATGGCCCGGCGCGCGAGGCGCTGCTGGAGATGGCCGATGGCGACGGGCGCGCCCTGCTCAACCTGATCGAGCAGGTGGCCGCGTGGCGCGTCGAGGGCAAGCTGGACACCGACGCGCTGACCACCCGCCTGATGCGGCGGGCGGCGAAATACGACAAGTCGGGCGACGAGCACTACAACCTGATCTCCGCGCTACACAAATCCGTGCGCGGTTCCGACCCGGATGCGGCGCTCTACTGGTATGCGCGGATGCTGACGGGGGGCGAAGACCCGCGCTATCTGGCGCGCCGCATCACCCGCATGGCGGTCGAGGATATCGGGCTGGCCGACCCGCAGGCCCAGACCGTCTGCCTTCACGCCTGGGAAACCTACGAGCGCCTCGGCAGCCCCGAGGGCGAGCTGGCGCTGGCGCAGGCGGTCGCCTACCTGGCGCTGGCGCCCAAGTCGAATGCCGGCTATGCCGCCTACAAGGCCGCCATGCGCGCCGCCAAGACAACCGGCAGCGCGCCACCGCCCAAGCATATCCTGAACGCGCCCACGGCGCTGATGAAGGATCAGGGGTATGGGGACGGCTATGCCTATGACCACGATGCCGAAGACGGGTTCTCGGGCCAGAACTACTTTCCCGACGACATGAAGCGCCCGGTGCTCTACCAGCCCGTCGAACGCGGCTTCGAACGCGAGTTGAAAAAGCGGCTGGACTATTTCGCGCGGCTGCGCGCGCGGCGCGAAACCGAGTGACCGGCCCCGGCGCGTTCGCGGCTGCGGCATCGGATTTTCTGCACCTGCAATGTCGTTTTTGGCAAAGCTTCCCCGCCCCGCTTCGGGGGCGGGCCGGGGGCGGTTTTGCGCCCCATCCCCTATCTATTGGTCAAACCTGAAAAATTCGCGCCGGCGAACGTTTTGGGTGGAAGACTTGGCTATTTCGTGTTTTGCTTGGCGCATGTCGTTTTTGGGCTATGTGCCGGGGCGAACGAGGGCGAAAATCAAAAAGACTGCCAGGCACTGGCGGCTCCAACAGATCAAAAGCCAAACTCACAGGGAGAGAACATGACAAAGGTAACGGATCAGACTCTTATCGACCGGCTGGCGAACGCTGCCCGCGAGGGCCGGATTTCGCGGCGGTCTTTCATGAACTACTCGATGGCGGCGGGCCTGACGGCCTCGGCCGCGACCGGTCTCTGGACGACCCAGGCCAAGGCACAGCCGACACGCGGCGGCACCTTCCGCCTTGGCGCGCATGACGGCAACACCTCGGACACGCACGATCCCGGCACCTACGTGACCTTCTCGATGATCCAGGTCGCGCACACCTTCCGCAGCTACCTGACGCTGATCGAGCCCGACGGCTCGCTCGGGCCGGACGTGGCTACCGAATGGTCGGCCACCCCGGACGCCAAGGAATGGACCTTCAAGCTAAACGACCGGGCCACGTTCCACAGCGGCGGCAAGGTGACGGCGAACGATGTCATCGCGTCGCTGAACCACCACCGGGGCGACGACTCGACCTCGGCGGCCAAGGCGCTGCTGTCGGATGTCGAGGACATCACCGACAACGGCGATCATTCGATCACCATCACGCTGGGGTCGGGCAATGCCGACCTGCCGTGGCTGCTGACCGATTATCACCTCGCGATTTGCCCGGCCAATGACGATGGCAGCATCGATTGGAAATCGGGCGATGGCTGCGGCCCCTACCGGATGACCAACGCCGAGTTCGGTGTCGGCTATTCGTTCGAGCGTCACGACGACTGGCACCTGGACGGGGCCTATTTCGACGCGGTCGAGATCACCGTGCTGAAC
>JAASSQ010000282.1 GCA_021767845.1 Roseovarius sp.
GCCGCCGGGTAGCCCATGCGCTGGTATTCGTCCACGCCAAGCGCGCCGTGCCGCTTGGACAGCTTCTTGCCGTCGGGGCCGTGGATCAGCGGGATATGGGCATAGACCGGCAGCGGCCAGCCCATCGCGCGGTAGATGAGCATCTGGCGCGCGGCGTTGTTGAGGTGGTCATCGCCGCGGATCACGTGGGTCACGCCCATGTCGTGATCGTCCACCGCCACGGCCAGCATATAGACCGGGCTGCCATCCGAGCGCAGCAGAACCATGTCATCCAGCTGGTCGTTGCGGATGGTCACGTCGCCCTGCACCTCGTCACGGATCACGGTCTCGCCGTCACGCGGCGCCTTGATGCGGATCACGTAAGGCGCGTCGGCGGGATGGTCGGCCGGGTCGGCGTCGCGCCAAGGGCTCTGGAACAGGGTCGAGCGGCCCTCGGCGCGGGCGGCCTCGCGGAAGGCCTCGATCTCGTCCTGTGACGAGAAGCACTTGTAGGCCTCGCCCTTGTCCAGAAGCTGGAGCGCCACCTCGCGGTGCCGCTCGGCGCGGGCGTGCTGGCTGACCACCTCGCCGTCATGGTCGAGCCCGAGCCACGCCATGCCGTCGAGGATCGCCTGTGTCGCCTCGGGCGTGGAGCGGGCGCGGTCGGTATCCTCGATCCGCAGCAGGAAGCGGCCGCCGCGGCCGCGCGCGTAGAGCCAGTTGAACAGCGCGGTCCGCGCGCCGCCGATATGCAGGAATCCCGTGGGCGAGGGGGCGAAACGGGTCACGACGGTTTGGGACATGGGAGCGTTTAACCTTTCGGTAACCATGGAGGGTCTAGCGTCGGCGCCTGTCTATCGGCGCGGCGGAGGGGAGACAAGACTTGCCACCCTGGGCGATCATGCGCGACGCGTGGCTGGCGCAGCGCGGCTTCCTGTTTCCGTGGGTGCCGGTGTGCCTGGGCCTGGGCGTGACGGTGTATTTCGCCCTCGGGGCCGAGCCGTCGGCGGCCGCGCTGGCCGCTGCGGGGGCCGTGGCGCTGGTGCTGGGCGCGGCGGCGCGGTGGCTGGGCATCCTCGTGACGCCGCTGGCCTGGGCCTGCGCGCTGGTGGCGGCGGGGCTGAGCGTGGCCGGGCTGCGTGCGCACCTGGTGGAGGAGCCGGTGCTGGGCTGGCGCTATTACGGGCCGGTGGAGGGGCGCATCGTGGGCATCGACCGGTCGGGATCGGATGCCGTGCGGCTGACGCTGGATCGCGTGGTGCTGCGCGACGTGGCCCCGGACCGGACGCCCGAACGGGTGCGCGTGTCGCTGCATGGGCAACAAGGCTTCGTGACGCCCGCGCCGGGATTGACGGTGATGATGACCGCGCATCTGTCGCCGCCCGGCGGGCCGGTGGAGCCCGGCGGCTTCGATTTCCAGCGGCACGCGTGGTTCCTGCGGCTGGGGGCGGTGGGCTATACCCGGACCCCGGTTCTGGCGCTGGCGCCGCCGGGCGAGGGCCTGCGCCTGTTCAAGGCGCGCATGGCGATGTCGGCGCGCATCCAGGCGGCGTTGCCGGGCGACACCGGCGCCTTTGCCGCTGCGATCATGACCGGGGACCGCTCGGGCATCGGGCAGGAGGCGCTGAAGGCGCTGCGGGTGACGAACCTGGCGCATCTGCTGGCGATTTCGGGGCTGCATATGGGGCTTTTGGCCGGGTTCGTGTTCGGTGCCTTCCGGCTGGGCTTTGCCGCCGTGCCGGCGGTGGGCCTGCGGGTGCCGGCCAAGAAGCTGTCGGCGGCGATGGCCCTGCCGGTGGCGGCGGTCTATCTGGGGCTGTCGGGGGGCAGCGTGGCGACCGAGCGGGCCTTCGTGATGGTGGCGGTGGCGCTGCTGGCGGTGATGGCCGACCGACGGGCGCTGTCGCTGCGGTCGGTGGCGGTGGCGGCGGTGATCGTGCTGGCGCTGAGACCCGAGGCGTTGCTGGGGCCGGGGTTCCAGATGTCGTTCGCGGCCACTACGGCGCTGGTGGCGGCCTATGGCTGGATGCGGGACCGCGACGTGCCGCTGGGGCCGCGCTGGATGCGGCCGGCGGTGACGGTGCTGGTGTCCTCGACCGTGGCGGGGCTGGCCACCGCGCCGCTGGCGGCGGCGCATTTCAACCAGTTCGCGCATTACGGGCTGATCGCCAACCTCGCCACGGTGCCGTTGATGGGGGTGATGGTGATGCCGGCGGCGGTGCTTGCAGCCTGCTTGATGCCGCTGGGGCTGGAGGCGCTGCCGCTGTGGGTGATGGGGCTGGGCGTGGATTGGATCCTGGGCGTGGCGCATTGGGTTGCGGGGCTGCCCGGCGCGCGCGGCACGGTGGTCACGCCGGGGCCGTGGGTGTTGCCGCTGATGGCGCTTGGCGCGCTGTTCGTGGTGCTGTGGCAGGGGCGCGCGCGGGTGGCGGGGCTGCTGGCGGTGGCGGTGAGCCTTGGCCTTTGGGCGCAGGCCGAGCGGCCCGAGGTGCTGATCGCGGATACCGGCGGGCTGGTCGGCGTGATGACGGAGGAGGGCCGCGCGTTGAGCCGGGCGCGCGGCGCGGGGTTCATCGCGACCAACTGGCTGGAGAACGACGGGGACGCCGCCGACCAGGAGGCGGCGCATGCCCGGTGGAGCGCGGTGTCGCGCGGCGGGCTGCGCATCCTTGCGCTGCGCGGCAAGCGCGCGGCAGAGGCGCTGGAGGATTGCGACGGCCACGATTGGGTCGTGCTGAGCGCCGATCCGGGGCGCGCGTTGCCGTGCACCGTGTTTCACCCCGGCACCTTGCGCAAAACGGGCGCCGTCGCCTTGCGGCAGGGGCCGGGGGGCGTGAAGATCCTGACTGCGCGCCATGTGACCGGCGCGCGCCTGTGGAACGGGCGGGGCCGTCAGTAGGTGCGGATCAGACCCACCAGCCGGCCCTGCACCTTGACCTTGTCCTCCGGCAGGACGCGGGTTTCATAGGCGGGGTTGGCGGCTTCGAGCGCGATGGCGTTGTTGCGGCGGTAGAATTTCTTGAGCGTCGCCTCCTGATCCTCGACCAGGGCCACGACGATGTCGCCATTGTCGGCGGTGGAGGTTTCGCGGATGATGACCACGTCACCGTCATTGATGCCCGCCTCGATCATCGAGTCGCCCTTGACCTCGAGCGCGTAATGCTCGCCCTGGCCCGAGAGCATCGCGCCGGGCACGGCGATGTTGTGGCTGGCATGGGCGATCGCCTCGATCGGGACGCCGGCGGCGATGCGGCCCATCACGGGCAGTTCCATCGCGCCCGCGGCCTCGACCGGCAGGGCGTTGGCGGGCTGGGGAGCCTTGGGTTTGTCGCCTTCGATCACGCGGGGGGTGAAGCCCTGGCTGCTATCGCCGCCGAGCGACTCGGGCAGCTTGACGATTTCCAGCGCGCGCGCCCGGTGGGCCAGGCGCCGGATGAAGCCGCGTTCCTCAAGCGCGGTGATGAGCCGATGGATGCCGGATTTGGAGCGCAGGTCCAGCGCCTCTTTCATCTCGTCGAAACTGGGCGGCACGCCGTCACGCTGCACGCGGGCGTGGATGAACGCCAGCAGATCGAGCTGTTTCCTGGTCAGCATGTGGCACACCTCCGGTCCATGCGTTTTGTTTTGTTCTAGGCATGTTCTCGTTTTGTGTCAACTCCCGTTATGGGGGTGCCGGGGATCACTCCGACAGGTATCGCTCCAGCACGATGGGCGGGATATGGCCGCGCAGCATCATGTCGGGCAGCACGTA
>JAASSQ010000283.1 GCA_021767845.1 Roseovarius sp.
AGCGACAGCGCGCGGCGGTTGCGCGTCTGTATCGTGACCGAGGAAATCTTCGGCCCGGTGCGCAATGGCGGGATCAGCTCGACCTATATGTACCTGGCCAAGATGCTGGCCAAGGCCGGGCATGATGTCAGCGTTCTCTACCTCAAGGGCAACCGCTGCGAAGACCACACGATCCAGTACTGGATCGACTGGTATGCCCGCGACAACGTCAAGCTGGTGCCGCTGCCCCTGGGCGACAGCTCGGTCTTGGGCGGGTCGTGGCAGACCAAGCATTACGCCGCCTACCAGTGGCTGAAGGATCAGCCGGATTTCGACGTGGTGCACACCTCGGAATGGCGCGGCGGCTGTTACTATGCGCTGCTGGCCAAGCGGCAGGGGATCGCGTTCCAGAACACCGTGTTCCTGGTCAAGACATCCTCGCCGCATGTCTGGAACCGGCACTACCAGATGCAGTTCCTGGGCGATGCCGAGGCGATGAAGGTTCTCTATCCCGAACAGATGTGCGTCGAGAACGCCGATATCGTGATCGGCGGCAGCGCGCATCTTCTGCGGTTCATGGAAAGCGTGGGCTACACCCTGCCCGAGGGTCGGGTGTTCGTGCAGCCCAACGTGATCGAGCTGGCGCATCTGGATGTCGAGGACAAGCGCCCGCCGCTGGAGCCCGGCGACAGCGTGCAGACCGACGAACTTGCGTTCTTCGGGCGGCTGGAGACACGCAAGGGGCTGGAGGTGTTCTGCGAGGCACTGGATTACCTGGTGGCGCGCGGCAGCGCGCCGAAAAAGGTCAGTTTCCTGGGCAAGCCGGGCGCGCTGCTGTCCGAGCCGGACATGAACAGCGTGGAGTATATCGAGCGGCGCGCGCGGCACTGGCCCTTCGAGATCGAGATCCACACCGGGTTCAACCAGTTGCAGGTCATCAGCTACCTGACCGAGCGTCCGCGCATCGCGGTCATGCCGTCGCTGATCGAGAACTCGACCATGGCGGTCTACGAGGCGCTGATCTACAAGATCCCGTTCGTGGCCTCGAATTCGGGCGGCACGCCGGAACTGGTCGCGCCCGAGCATCACGAGGAAACGCTGGTCGCCGCCCGGCCGCGCGATCTGGCCAACGGGCTGGAACGCGCCCTGCGCGACGGCGCGCGCGTGGGCAAGTGCAGCTTCGACAATGCCCGGAACCTGGAGGTCTGGAACGAGTTTCACGAGTTCCTGGCGGATCGGTTCAACAGCGCGAGCGCGGCGCAGATCATTGCCGAGATGGATTACGGTTCGGGGTCCGGCGCGCCGGATGATGCGCCGGCCACGCTCAGCGCCTGTGTCGTGCATCGGGGCGAGACGCAGAACGCGCAGGCCGTGATCGACGAACTGACCCGCGATGGCGCGTCCCGTCCCGACCAGATCGTCATCGCCGTCCACGAGCATGGCACCGGCGACCCCGTGTTCGACGAGATCCAGTCCGAGTTGAAGGCGCCGGAGGGCGTGGACCTGACGATCGTGCCCGCCAACGAGACATCGCTCGGCGAGGCCTATAACGTCGCGCGCGCGCAGGCTACCGGGCAGATCCTGGTCTTCCTGCGCTCGGACATCCATCGCCCGCGCGTGGAGGCCGCCGGCACCTTCCGCACGGCCTTTGCGGGGTCGGGGGCCGACGTGTTCACCTGTTTCTGCGATACCGCCGAAGGCTCGGACGGGGAAACGGTTCGCCGCATCGCCATCGGCGCCGACATGGCCGCCGGTTTCCATGACCGCTTCGATCTGGGCGGGCGCATGATCGGCGTCAGCGCCGGGGCCTTCGACACGCTTGGCGGGTTCACAGATATATTCGGCGTCGATGGGGTGGAGCACAACCTTGTCTTCTGCGCGCTCGATCGCGGCATGAAGGTCGAGATCATCCCCGAGGCGCTGTTCGTCGAGCGCATGGCCGACAGCACCCTGGCGCTGAACAGGACGAGCGCCCAGTATCTGGTCGCACGCGACCTGATCCAGTCCAAGTCCTACCCATTGCGGCGCCTTCTGCTGCTGGCGGGGAGCGGGTTGAGCTATGCGAAGACCGGAGGCGCAAGCTCGCCGGTCATGCGGCTGGCGTTGGCCTCGCTGCCGTCGCGTCTGCGCGAACCGAAGGGCCTGCACGAGGCGGTCCGGGGCGAGCGGCGGTGGACCAAGGTCCTGCGCCGCAAGCCGCTGAAATTCGAGGAATGGTTGGCGGTGCGACGGCTGAACAAGCTGGGCCGCAAGAGCGCGGCCTGTCCCGGCCTGAGGGAGATCATCCTGACGGCGCTGCCGAAGGGCATCGACAGCGTGGAGACGGTAGAATACCTCGCCACCGACTCGCCGAAATGGTCGGTCCTCTGGCGCAGGGCGCCCTGGCGGCTGGCCTATGGCTCGGCGGTCCGGCGGTTGCAGCGGGCGTATCGGCGCGGGGCCTATTGAGGCGGGCGCGGCGCGGGATGGCGCGGGCCGGAGAGCCGGTTGACCCGCGTCGGCCCTCTGTCGAAGCCCCGCCGAGCGTGTGCTTCGGTGCCCGGCAATCCGGTTTCCACTTTATCTGCATGCCGCTGCATCGTATGCAGCGCCAAAATCTTTGGAGGGCGTGATGAAATTCCTGGTAACTGGCGGATGCGGTTTCGTCGGGGTCAACCTGAGCCATTACCTTGTGCAGGCGGGGCATTCGGTGCGCGTGCTGGACAACATGCGCCTTGGCAGCCCCGATCACCTCGAGGGGCTGGAAGTCGAACTGATCGAGGGCGACATTCGCGACGTGCCGACCGTGGAACGGGCCGTTGACGGTGTGGATGCCGTGGTCCACCTGGCGGCCGACACCCGCGTCATTCCGTCGATCGAGGACCCGAAATTCAACTTCGACAACAACGTGATCGGCACCTTCAACCTGATCGAGGCGATGCGCGCGGCCGGGATCAAGCGCATGGTCAATGCCTCGACCGGCGGGGCGATCCTGGGCGATGTGACGCCGCCGGTGCACGAGGGCATGGTGCCCGAGCCCATCTCGCCCTACGGCGCGTCGAAACTGGCCTGCGAGGGGTATCTTTCGGCCTATGCCGGCAGCTACGGGATGCAGGCGGCGTCGCTGCGGTTCACCAATGTCTATGGCCCCCGCTCGTTCCACAAGGGCAGCGTCGTGGCGCATTTCATCAAGCAGATCCTGGCCGGCAAGGAACTGGTGGTCTATGGCGATGGCAGCCAGGCGCGCGACTATATCTACGTGGACGACCTGTGCCAGGGCATCCTGGCTTGCATCGACCGTGGCGCGGCGGGCGTGATCCAGCTGGGCACCGGCATCCCCACGCCGCTCAACGACCTGATCGCGGTTCTGCGCGACGTGGCGGGGCAGGACGGAATCAGCTTCGACGTGCGCTACGAGGACTGGCGCCCCGGCGAGATCCGCCACACCTATGGCCTGATCGACAAGGCGCGCGAGGTGCTGGAATTCGACCCGCGGGTGAAGCTGGAAGACGGGATCAGGACGACGTGGGAGTGGTTTCGCAAGCAAGGCTGAGGGGGTAAACCCCGGCCTGTCCGGCACATGACGCCGGGCGGGCAAATTCGCAACTACTCGGACAGAAAGGTCTCCAAGAGTCGCTTTGCGTCGTCCTGGAGGTGCAGGGCGCCCATGTGGCTCAGGTGATCGCCGTTCCGGTAGAGCAACGTGTCGCCGGCGAAGAGCGGGCACAGGGCGGGGCCGCACAAGCTGTCGAACAT
>JAASSQ010000284.1 GCA_021767845.1 Roseovarius sp.
TCCTCCTCAGGCGAATTGAACGTGTGTTTAATTACCAATTCTTGCAGGAGTTTTGCAAGGAATGGCGCGAATCGCCGGAATGACCTTGGTTAACAGGGCAAATCGCCATCTGTATCACGTCGGTATCACGTCGGTATTACGTCGGTATTGGCCCCCGGAACCCCCATTCGTTAACAAGGCGCGCGGAGGGCGGATCAAAGGTCGGCGTGAAACTCCTCGATCAGGTGGCGGACGACGGCTTGCAGCGCGTGGTCGTGATCGTCCTCGGCGTGCAGCGCGTCGGAATAGACCTGCCGCTGGCGCCCGGCGCTGGTGCCGGTGCGCAGCATCTCGCGGGCGTTCTCGACCTCGGGGAAGGATTCGAAGAACTGCGCGTCCTCTTCGAGCAGCGCGATCAGTTCTTCCACCAGGTCGCCCATCGGAAGGATCTCGCCCGCGCCGAAATCGATCAGCCCCTCGCGCACGCCATAGCGTTGCGCGCGCCAGCGGTTCTCGGCGATCAGGAACCGGTCATAGATGCGCCACCGCTGGTTGCGGATGGCAAGGCGGAACAGCATCCGGGACAAGGCCTGCGTGATCGCGGCCAGCGTCAGCGCGTCTTCCAGCCGGGGCTGCACGTCGCAGATGCGCGACTCGATGGTGGGGAACTGGTGGCTGGGGCGCAGATCCCACCAGATTTTCGAGCTGTCCTCGATCACGCCGAGATCCACCAGTGTCGCGACCGAGCGCTCGAATTCCCCGTAGCTTTCCATGCGCGGGGGCAGGCCGGTGCGCGGCAGGTTGTCGAACACCGTCAGCCGGTAACTGCTGAGCCCGGTATCCTGCCCCTGCCAGAACGGCGAGGAGCAACTGAGCGCCAGCAGATGCGGCAGGAAATAGCCAAGCTGGTTCATCAGGTCGATGCGGCGGTCGGGCGGGTCGATGCCCACATGCACGTGCATCCCGCAGATCAGCATCCGCCGCACCACGCCGGCCAGGTCGCCGGCCAGCACGTTGTAGCGGTCCTTGTCGGTATGGGTCTGGTTGCGCCAATCCGCGAAGGGGTGGCAGGAGGCCGCGATCGGGGCGAGGTTGTGGCGTGCCGCGCAGTCCGACACGGTGGCGCGCAGGCGCCTGAGATCCTCGCGCGCCTCGGCCACATTGCGGCAGACCTGCGTGCCGATCTCGATCTGGCAATTGAGGAATTCCGGGCTGACCTGATCCTGAAGCCTGTCGCGGCAATCCTCCATCAGGCCGGGGGGCGTGTCGGCCAGCGCGAGGCTGTCGCGATCGACCAGCAGGTATTCTTCCTCGATGCCGATGGTGAATTCGGGGTGGGTCAGGGCCATACGCGATCCTCGTGCTGCGGGATGATGGCATTGCAGCATGGCGCGCGCATCCGGGCAAGCGCGCAGATGCGCCTGCGTGCATCGGATTCAAAAAGGCGCCGCGGGGGCGGCGCCTTTCGGGATTGCCAGGGGTGGCCCCGCTCGGCGCGGGGCCGGAGAGGTCAGTCCATCGCCTTGAAGTTGAACTCGCCGCCTTCCTTGATGCCCGAGGGCCAGCGCGAGGTGACGGTCTTGGTGCGGGTATAGAACTTGAAGGCGTCGGGGCCGTGCTGGTTCAGGTCGCCGAACATGGATTTCTTCCAGCCGCCGAAGGTGTGATAGGCCAGCGGCACCGGGATCGGCACGTTGATGCCGACCATGCCGATATTGATGCGGTTCGCGAAATCGCGCGCAGCGTCGCCGTCACGGGTGAAGATCGCCGTGCCGTTGCCCATCTCGTGATCCATCGCCAGACCGATCGCTTCCTCGTAGGAGGCCGCGCGCACGGTGCTGAGGACGGGGCCGAAGATCTCCTGCTGGTAGATGTCCATGTCGGGCGTCACCTTGTCGAAGAGGTGCGGGCCGACAAAGAAGCCGTCCTCGTAGCCCTGGAGCGAGAAGTCGCGCCCATCGACCACCAGTTCGGCGCCCTGGTCGATGCCCGATTGCACCAGGCCGAGGATCTTCTCCTTGGCGGCGGCGGTCACGACGGGGCCGTAATCCACGTCGTCGCCGGCGGTGTAGGGGCCGACTTTCAGCTTTTCGATGCGCGGCACGAGTTTCTCGATCAGGCGGTCGGCGGTTTCCTCGCCCACCGGCACGGCCACGGAAATCGCCATGCAGCGTTCGCCCGCCGCGCCGTAGCCCGCGCCCACCAGCGCGTCGGCGGCCTGGTCCATGTCGGCATCGGGCATCACGATCATGTGGTTTTTGGCCCCACCGAAGCACTGCACGCGCTTGCCGTTCGAGCAGCCGCGCCCGTAGATATACTCGGCGATCGGGGTGGAGCCGACGAAGCCGATCGACTGGATCACCGGGTGATCGAGGATCGCGTCCACCGCGTCCTTGTCGCCGTTCACGACTTGCAGCAGGCCCTTGGGCAGCCCGGCCTCTTCCATCAGCTCGGCCAGCATGATCGGCACCGAGGGGTCACGCTCGGACGGCTTGAGGATGAAGGCGTTGCCGCAGGCCAGCGCGGGCGCGAACATCCACATCGGGATCATGGCGGGGAAGTTGAAGGGCGTGATGCCGGCGGTGACGCCGAGGGGCTGCTTCATCGAATACATGTCGATGCCGGGGCCGGCGCCGTCGGTAAACTCGCCTTTCAGCATCTGCGGCGCGCCGATGCAGTATTCCACCACTTCCAGCCCGCGCTGCACATCGCCCTTGGCGTCGGGGAAGGTCTTGCCGTGCTCGCTCGAAAGCGTCTCGGCCAGCTTGTCCATGTCGCGGTTGAGCAGGCGGACGAATTCCATCATCACCCGCGCGCGGCGCTGCGGGTTGGTGGCGGCCCAGCCGACCTGGGCCTCGGCCGCGATCTCGACCGCGCGGTTCAGTTCCTCGGCCGAGGCGAGCGGGCATTTCGCCTGCACTTCGCCGGTGGCGGGGTTGAAGACATCCGAGAAGCGGCCCGAGCTGCCCTTGACCTTCTCGCCGCCGATGTAATGCGTCAGTTCCGTCATGGAATCCTCCCATCTGAGTGTCGCACTTAGGGTAGCCTTGCAAAAACAACCCTAAAAGAGGCAATGTGCCAAAAGGGTCATGCAATTTTGCAAAGGGGCCGGAGGAAAGGGCCAACGGATGGACGTGCAATGGGATGACCTGCGGATCTTCCTGGCGGTGGCGCGCGCCGAAAGCCTGTCGGGCGCCGGGCGCATCCTGCGGATCGACCCGGCCACGGTGGGCCGGCGCATCGCCCGGTTGGAAACGGGTCTCGGCGCGCCGCTTTTCGCGAAATCGCCCACCGGCTACGCGCTGAGCGACGCGGGACAGCGGCTGATGGGCCACGCGGTGCGCGTCGAACAGGCGGTGGAGGGCGCGGCCGAGGAGATCGCGGGGCGCTCGGGCGGGCTGACCGGGCAGATCCGCATCGGGGCGCCGGACGGGGCGGCCAACTTCGTGCTGCCGCAGGTCTGCGCGCGCATCGCCGCGGACAATCCCGAGCTCGAGGTGCAGATCGTGGCGCTGCCGCGGGTCTTCAACCTGACCCGGCGCGAGGCCGACATGGTGATCGCCGTCAGCCCGCCCACGGCCGGGCGGCTGAGCGTGCAGAAGATCACCGACTACCACCTGCACCTGGCCGCCTCGCGCAAGTATCTGCGCGAGCATCCGAAGATCGAGCGCCTCGACGATCTGAAGGGGCACCGGGTGGTGGGCTATATCCA
>JAASSQ010000285.1 GCA_021767845.1 Roseovarius sp.
CCAACGCCGTCAAGGAAGTCCGCGACGAGGCGATCCGCGTTGCCGTGGCTGCGGCCAAGGATGTCGTCGCCAAGCAGATGACCGCCGCCGAGGCGAACAAGCTGATCGACGACGCCATCGCGGACGTGGACGCCAAGCTGCACTGACGCCGCCCAGGTTTTGATCATGGAAAAGCCCGGACCATCGGTCCGGGCTTTTTCCTGTGCGAGGGACCAAAAATGAAAGGGGGCCGTTGGTTCGGCCCCTCGATCACTCCTGCCACGTTGACCCTTGAACTTATGGATGCGCTGCGGTGCCCCTGATGCGGCGGACCCGCGTGCATCCCTGTAAACCCGTTGCGGGCGATATTGGCGAATCAGTGCGAATCGGTCAACGCTTTTGGTCACGGCATCGTGAGATTTATGCGTTTTTTCCGAATGTCCGGCCCCGCTTTCAGCCGAAATCACGCAGGACATGCCCCGCCAGATACAGCGATCCGCAGATCAGGATGCGCGCCTGCGGGGTATGCCGGGCGATCGCGCCGATCGCCTCTGGCACGCTGTCGGCCACATGCTCCTCCAGCCCGAGGGCGCGGGCGGCCTCGGCGGTGTCTTCGGCGGGCAGGGTGTTGGCCTCGCCGGGGATGGACACGGCGGTCAGGCTGCGGGCTTGCGCGGCCAGCGGGGCAAGGTAGCCCGCGATGTCCTTGGTGTTCAGCATCCCGCACACCAGATACGTGGGCCGGGCGGGCAGGGTGGCGAGGTGCCGCCCGAGGGCCTGCCCTGCGGCGGCATTGTGCCCGCCATCGAGCCACAGCTCGGCCTCCGGCGCGGCCTCGGCCAGAGCGCCGCTGCGCAGCCGCTGCATCCGCGCGGGCCATTCGGCGCGGGTGACGGCGGCCTCCTGCGCGGCCTCGCCCAGCCCAAGGTGGCGCAGCACGGCCAACGCGGCGCCCGCGTTCTCGACCTGGTGCGCGCCGGGCAGGTTGGGCAGCGGCAGATCGGCCAGCCCGGTTTCGTCCTGGAACACCAGCCGCCCGCGTTCCTCGACCGCGTGCCAGTGTTGCCCTTGCGCGATCAGGGGCGCACCCACGCGCGCGGCGCGGGCCTCGATCACCTCCATCGCCGCGTCGGCCTGCGGTCCGACCACGCAGGCCACCCCGCGCTTCAGGATGCCGGCCTTTTCGCCCGCGATCTTGGCCAGCGTGTCGCCCAGGAACTGTTCGTGATCGTTCGACACGGGCGTGATGACCGTCAGCGCCGGGCGCGCGATCACGTTGGTCGCATCGAGCCGCCCGCCAAGCCCGACCTCGAGCAGCGTGTAATCCGCCGGCACCCGCGACATCGCCAGCAGCGCGGCGCAGGTGGTGATCTCGAAATAGGTGATGTCGTCGCCACCATTGGCGGCATAGCATTCGTCCAGAACCGCGCTCAGATCGGGTTCCGAGATCAGCTCGCCGGCCAGCCGGATCCGCTCGTGAAACCGGGCCAGGTGCGGCGAGGTATAGGCGTGGCAGGTCAGCCCCGCCCCTTCCAGCCCGGCCCGGATCATCGCCAGCGTCGAACCCTTGCCGTTGGTGCCCGCGATATGGATGACCGGCGGCAGGCTGTCCTGCGGGTTGCCCAGCCGGTCCAGCAGGCGCCAGACCCGGTCCAGCGTCAGGTCGATGATCTTGGGATGAAGCGACATCATCCGATCAAGGATGACGTCGGATGCCGCGCCGCTCATTTGCTGTCGGCGGGCTTGTCCGTGGCCTCGGTGTCGCCCTCGGCCTCCGGCGCCTCTGCCTCCGCCCCGGCCTCGGGCGCGGGCAGGTCGCCCTTCACCTCGGGCGGCAGATTCAGCAGCATCCGGGTGATGGTGATCAGCTCGTCGCGCATCTGCCCGCGCGGCGTCACCCGGTCCAGCATCCCGTGATCCAGCAGGTACTCGGCCCGCTGGAACCCCTCGGGCAGCTTTTCGCGGATCGTCTGTTCGATCACGCGCGGCCCGGCGAAACAGATCAGCGCGTTGGGCTCGGCGATATGCACGTCGCCCAGCATGGCGTAAGAGGCCGTCACGCCCCCCGTGGTGGGATGGGTCAGCACCACGATATAGGGCAGGCCCGCCTCTTTCAGCATCTGGATCGCGACGGTGGTGCGCGGCATCTGCATCAGGCTCAGAATGCCTTCCTGCATCCGCGCGCCCCCGGCGGCGGAAAAAAGGATCAGCGGCCGCTTGAGCTTCACCGCCTCTTCAGCGGCGGCGATGATGGCATTGCCGACATACATGCCCATCGACCCGCCCATGAAGCTGAAATCCTGTGCCGCGGCCACGATCGGCGTGCGGCCCATCTCGCCGCGGGCGACAAGCATCGCCTCTTTCTCGCCGGTGGCTTTCTGCGCGGCCTTCATCCGGTCGGGGTATTTCTTCTGGTCGCGGAATTGCAGCGGGTCGGCCACCGGCGCGGGCACGTCGATTTCGGCGAACACGCCGCCGTCGAACAGCGCCTTGAACCTTTCGCGCGGGGTGATCGCCATGTGATGCCCGCAGGAGGTGCAGACATTCAGGTTCTCGCTCAGTTCACGGTGAAACAGCATCGTGCCGCATTCATCGCATTTGGACCACAGGTTCTCGGGCATCTCGCGGCGCGAGAAGATCGAGTTGATGCGCGGACGCACGTAATTGGTGATCCAGTTCATGCGGCGTGATCCTTGTTTGACTCGCTGACCCCAAATAGTGGGGCAGGCGCTGAAATGCAATCAGCGCCGCAAGGCCACCCGCGCCGCCAGCCAACTGCAGCCGAGCATCGCCAGATCCACCGGGAACCAGCGCCACAGGCTCTCGGTTTCGCTCAGCGAGAAGGGGTAGGTGTAAAGCGCCAGCCCATCGAAATTGCCCGACGGCGCGGCGATCAGGATGGCGCCGAAATTGTTGACGAAATGCAGCGCGATCGCCGGGCCAAGCGTCCCGGCCCGCGCGGTCAGGTCCGCCGCCGCCAGCCCGAAGGCAAAGGCCCAGCCCACCACGATCCAGGTGTTCTGCCCGTGCATCGCCGGATCGTAATGCAGCAGCGCGAACAGCGCCGAGGGCACGACCAGCCAGACCGCCGGATGCGCGAAGCGCGCGGCAAGCTGGCTCTGGATATAGCCGCGAAAGACCATCTCCTCGGCCGAGGTCTGCAGGATCAGCCCGGTCAGCCCCAGGGGCAGCAGCAAGAGCCAGCGCCCCACCGCCATGTTCGGCTCGGGCGCGGTCGATGGATCGGCGGGCAGCAGCATGACCACGGCGAACAGCACCAGCAGCGCCACCAGAACCTTGCGGAACTGGCGCAGCGCCTGCGCGCCGGGGCCGAACAGGCCCGACAGGCTGCGCTGATGCACCACCGTCAGCGCCACCGCCAGCGCCGCGATCAGCAGCCCGAAGAGAAAAAGGTTGATAAGAACCCCAGCAGCCGTGCCGCCGCGCGCCAGCCCGTCGGCCAGCGCGTCCCACCGTTCGGGGCCGACCAGCGCGCGGTGCAGGCTGGAATAGGCGAAGCTGAAGGTCATGAACAGCATCGCGGTCAGCGCCACGCCCCCCGCCAGCCGCCCGAGATGCGCCGAGGGCCGCGCCGGGGCGACCAGGGTTTCGTGTGCCTCGTATCCCATGCGCGCCAAGCTAGAGCATCGCGGCGCCGCGGAAAACCGGGTTCGCGCGCG
>JAASSQ010000286.1 GCA_021767845.1 Roseovarius sp.
GATCTCGTGATGCGCGCGCGTCCAGTTGTCGTTGGTGAACGCCCCGTTCGCCCGCCGCATCGAGATCGACGAGATCGCCTCCCGCTGTTGCGCCGAAAGGTTAAGATCCCGCGCGGGCCGCATCCATATGTCAATGTCGATGCCCGTCTGATGGCTCCGATGCCCCGTCAACATCGGCCCCCCCCGCGGCTGACTGATATCCCCGACATAAAGCCCGTTCCAGCCCGGTTGGGCGGCCGCGGAACGCGATAATTTCTCAATGAAATCAATTGCTTCCGGGTGGCCCCAGTTGCGGTTCCGGCTCAGCCGCATCGCCTGCCAGGTGGGTCCGGTCTCGGCCAGTTGCACCCCGCCGGCCAGACAGCCCCTGGAATAGCTGCCGAACGGCTGCGCACCTTGGCGCGAAGCCGCTTTTTCCTTTCCGAACAACTGCTTGGCATGAACCCCGACCATCGCCGCAGGGATGTTCTGGGTTGAAACGACAGGCTCGCCCGACCCCGTCTCCGGCGCTTGCGCGCTGCACCCGGCCAGAACCAGCCCGGCAGCGATGAGTTTCAGGACGCGACCCATGTTTCACTGTCTCCCTCGGCTTTGACCCAGCGTAGCAGCACAAGGCCGATCAGGAAAAGAACAATCACCGGCGAGACCCCGATCCGCGCGCTCCCGCTCAGGGCGGTGACCATGCCGATCAGCGCCGGCGCGACGAAAGCGGTGGCACGTCCCGACAGGCCATAGAGGCCAAAGCTCTCGGTCGGGGCCCTGGGGTCGGTATGGCGCACCATCAAGGACCGGCTGGCGGCTTGCAGGGTGCCGCCGAACCCACCGATCAGGACGCCGCAACCGAAAAAGATGATGTCCGGCAGGTGCGAACCGTCTGCCAGCGGCAGGCCGAAAATCTGCGACCGGTCCATCCCGACGACGGTGACGCAAACCGCAATCAGCGCCCAGACCGAGGCGATGATGACCGGTTTCGGGCCGAATGCCCGGTCCGCGAGGCCGCCGATCCAGCTGAACAGCGCGGCCGAGATCGCTCCGATGATCCCGAACACGCCGATGAAGACCAGCGGCCAGTTCAGGACAAGCGCCGCATAGGTTCCGCCGAAGCCGTAAAGCCCGTTCAGAGCATCACGATACATCATCGACGATCCCAGGTAGGCCGACAGGCTCAGCCTGCGGCGCAGGCTCTTGACCGATTTGACCAGCAATCGCATCGCATCGCCCACGCCCTGCCCTTGGCGCGGTGGGCCGACATCGCAGACCCACATGAAATACGGGATCATGAACAGGGCGAACCACAGGGCGACGAAGGGGCCGACAAAGCGTGTGCCTTCCTTCTGGGTGGGGTCCAGCCCGAAGGCCGGGTCGAGCCCGATCAGCGTCTTGCCTGATGGTTGCTCGACGAAAAGCAGCAGCATGACCATCAAGGACAGCACGCCCCCGACATACCCGAAGGCAAAGCCCGATCCCGAAAGCGCGCCCACCTCGTCCTTCGCCCCGAGCGAGGGTAACTGCGAATTGATGAAGATCAGCGCGTATTCGGCCCCGATGAACCCGATGCCGAAGGCCGTCAGCCCCCACCACATGTTCGACCCGTCGGGCTGGGTCCACCAAAGCCCTGTAGCTCCGGCCACGTAGAGCGCCGAGAAACCGATGATCCAGGGCAGGCGCCGCCCGGTCGTGTCGGCGAGCGCCCCCATAAGCGGCGCCCCCAGCCCGATGACCAGCCCCGTCACCGTCAGGCACAGCGACCACAGGCTTTGCGCGCGAGCATCGGCGGCCTCTTCGGCAAGGCCCGACGCCATGAAATGATCCGCGGCAACCGCCGCGAAAAACGGGCCGAACACGAAGGTGACCAGAAGGGTGTGATACGGTTGGCTGGCCCAGTCGAAAAAGAACCAGCCCCAGATCCGCTTGCGATGAGAAATGCCTGACATGCGCGCCTCGGTTTTGAGGCGATAAGACAGGCTGCATCCCTCCGCTGCAAGCTATTCCTGCATCGGCGGCCAGGGACGTTGGGCATCGGCCTCGATCCACGCCCGGACCCAGCCGGGCGCGTCGGGCGTGGGCGTAGTCTTGTCCACCTCTTCCATGACGCGGGCAGGCGGCACGATCCCATCCTTTCCTGTCACCGCGGTGCGCAACAGGATGTGGTTCGCGCATTCACCGCTGCGCTTCCACATCGACTGTTCGATATAGATGAACTTGTCGTCCCAGAAGATGGCGCGCGATCGCATCTCGACGGTCTCGAACGGTCGGACGCGGCGGCGGTAGCGCACCGTCGATCCCGCCACCGTCAGGCCCCATCCCTGCCGCTTCAGCGCGGCCAGAAGCCCCACCCGCCGCGCCAGCGGAATGCGACCCAGATCGAACAGGGTCAGCGTGCGGCCATTGTTCAGCTCCATCCACAGATCGATGTCCCACGGCCAGCACACGTGGCGCGAGACATGCGTGCCCGTCGGCTCGAGCGGCGGATCGTTTCGGTGCTTGAACATCTGCCAGACAAGACGGATCACAGGATACATCGGAACCCTCCTTTTCGCGCCGCCTTGTCGGGCCGGCGCGACCCGGCGTCAACCGCAACCCCGCGTCAGGCTTGCGCTTTCGGTTCGGCGCGCTTAGGTCTTGAGCGTTTCGCGGTGGAAGGACGAGACCAAATGCAATCCCTGTTTCAGATTATCATGCTGCTACTTGACGTGGTTTGGTTCTTCATCATTGCCCACGTCGTCATGAGCTGGCTGATCAATTTCCAGGTGCTGAACCTGCATCAGCAATTCGTGGCGCAGATCTGGGACATGCTGAACCGCATCCTCGAGCCGATCTATCGCCCGATCCGCAGCATCCTGCCGCCCATGTCGGGGATCGACCTGGCCCCGCTGGTTGCGCTGATCGGGGTTTACGCGATCCGCATCATCTTGATGAACAACATGGCGACGTTTTACTGACCCGCCTCTTGTTCCGCGAAACCTTGTGTGAAAATATCCTGCCAAGAGCAGATCTAGTAGAATTGCAGGATTTCCATGCCAGGCGCCGCCACGCTTTTGCGCGATGTGTTCGGATTCGATGCCTTCCGTCCCGGGCAGGAAGAAATCGTGGAGGCTGTTGCGCGCGGGCAGAACGTGCTGGCGATCATGCCCACGGGTGGGGGCAAATCCCTTTGTTTTCAGCTTCCTGCGCTGATGCGCGACGGGGTGACGGTGGTGATCTCGCCGCTGATCGCGCTGATGCGCGACCAGGTCCGCGCCTTGCGCGAGGCGGGGGTGGCGGCGGGGGCGCTGACCTCGGGCAACACCGACGAGGAAACTGCCGCGGTCTGGGAGGCCCTTGAGGCGGGGCAGTTGAAGCTGCTTTACATCGCGCCCGAAAGGCTGGCTGTCGGGTCGGCGACGGGCATGTTGCGGCGGATCGGCGTTTCGATGATCGCCGTGGACGAGGCCCATTGCGTCAGTCAGTGGGGCCATGATTTCCGCCCCGATTACCTTCGGATCGGAGAGTTGCGCCGCGCGCTCAATGTGCCGCTGGCCGCCTTCACCGCGACCGCCGATGCCGAAACCCGCGCCGAGATCGTCGAAAAGCTGTTCGACGGGCAAGCCCCGCAAACCTTTCTGCGCGGTTTCGACCGGCCCAACATCCACCTAGCCTTCAGCCCCAAGGACAGC
>JAASSQ010000287.1 GCA_021767845.1 Roseovarius sp.
GAGGGCCGGGCCGCGAGGCCCGGGCCCTGTCAGGCAGATTTCACCGTGATGCGTTTGACCTTGGCCTTCGCCTCCTCGGTCTTGGGCAGCGAGACGGTCAGCACACCGCGCCTGAACTCGGCCTCGGCCTTTTCGGCATCCACCCCCGGCGGTACGGGGATCATCCGGTGGAAGCTGCGCCGCGACTGCGAGGTGAAGCCGTCCTTGTCGGTCATTTCCTCGCGCTCGCCGCGGATCGTCAGCATGTCGTCGGTGACATTGACCTCGATGTCCTTCTCGTCGAGCCCCGGCAGATCGACCGAAACCAGCATCGCCTCGTCGGTCTCGGAGATGTCGGTGCGCGGACCACCCGCGCCCAGGCTGCCGAAGGGGTTTTCGTAGCGGGTCCAGAAGTCCTCGAACACGCGGTTGAGATCGCGCTGCAGCGAGACCATCGGGTTTTCGTCCACGTCGCGGTGGGCCGGCATCGGGTCACGGCTCCGGTTCCACCCCCATGGAATGAGATCACTGAATACCATGGCTGTTCCTCCTTTCGTTTCGTTCGCCGGGTCGCGGCCGCTTCAGGCGGCCTTGACCTCGATCCGCTTCGGTTTGGCAGCCTCGCTCTTCTTGAGGGTGAGCGTGAGCACGCCGTCGTGGTGGCTGGCTTCGATCGAGTCGGGGTCGATCGTCTCGGGCAGGCTGAAAGCCCGCTCGAAGGTGCCGGGCGCGTATTCGGCATAGATGCGCCGGTAGCCCTCGGGCACGGGCGCGTCGATCGTTCCCCGAACGTTCAGCGCGCGGTTCTCGACCGAGACGTCGATGCTGTCCGGGGCGACCCCCGGCATGTCGATGACCAATGCCACCTCATCATCTTTCTCGAAGATGTCGGTCGCCGGGCGATAGAGTGCACCGCCGATACCGCCTTCATTTCGCTCATCGGTGCGGGCAACGTCACCGCCGGTCGTCTTCAGTTCCTGTGCCATGTCTTTCCTCCATTTCGTTCCTCGTTCGTGCCTCAGCCTGTCTTTACGGAAATCTTGCGGGGACGTTCTGCATCGGGACGGCCCATCTCGATTTCCAGAACGCCGTTTTTCACCCGCGCCTCGACCTTGTCGGGATCGACGCGCAGTGGCAGGCGGATGGAGCGCGAAAATTCGCCCCACGGGCGCTCGCGCCGGTGCCAGGCCGGGTTTTCGTCTTCGGTGGGGGGCGTTCGCTTGCCGGCGATGATCAGGGTGTTCTCGCGCACCGTCAGGTCGATGTCGTCGGTGCCGACACCCGGCATCTCGGCGGTGACCACCACGCTGTCGTCGCCTGCCCACATGTTGATCGGCGGCCATGCTCCGTCGCTGGCGGCACCCGGGGGCCCGTCGAACATGCGGTTCATCTGCGATTGCAGCTGGCGCAGTTCCGCGAAGGGATCCCACTCGGCTCCGGTAAATCCGATATTGAGCATCGTCTCCTCCTTCTTTGCCATCCCGAATGAATCCGCTCGTCCGCGAAATGGTGCGGACGCTCGGGCCTTGGCGGGATTGTCGCGGAAGTAAGGGGAGTGGATCGGAGACGATCCGGCACGAAGACGCATGGCGACCACGTGTTTCGATTCGCAAGGCCAGTAGCTGCGCCTCGCGGTCGATGACGGGACGATGCGCTGCACCTCGCACACGCACCGATTGCGCCACCATCTTCGGGACCCTCTTCGCGGCATCCCGCGGCAGTGAGTTGGGAATGCTGCATTTTGTTGTCAAGAGGGGAAACGTCATTTTATTGTCGAGAGGGAAGGCGCAAAGGCGCGGCTGCAACCAGAGAAGGAAAGCGCGAATGGACAAGAAGACGCAGATCAACATCTGGTATGTATTCCTGGCCATCTTCGGCGTCGTGCTGCTGCGCGATCTCTGGGTGGAAAGCCAGACCATCGAGGCGATCCCCTACAGCCAGTTCGAGACCTATCTCGACAAGGGTCAGGTCGATGAGGTGGTGGTCGGCAGCAATACGATCCGAGGCACCTTCAAGACCCCGCAGGACGGCAAGTCGGGATTCATCACGACGACCGTGCCCCCGGACATGGCGGCGCGCCTGGAGGGTCACGACGTCACCTTCACCGGCGCGGTCGAGAACACGTGGTTCACCACGCTCCTGTCCTGGGTGCTGCCCGCGCTGATTTTCGTCGGCATCTGGATCTTCTTCATCCGCAGGTTCGCCGAGAAACAGGGCATGGGCGGTTTCATGTCGATCGGCAAGAGCCGCGCCAAGATCTATGTCGAGAGCGACACGAAGGTCGGTTTCGACGATGTGGCGGGCGTGGACGAGGCAAAGCAGGAACTGGAGGAAATCGTCGAGTTCCTGAAGGATCCCGAACATTATGGCGGGCTCGGCGCGCGGATGCCCAAGGGCGTGTTGCTGGTCGGCCCGCCCGGCACCGGCAAGACGCTTCTGGCGCGCGCCGTGGCCGGCGAGGCCGGCGTGCCGTTCTATTCCATCTCGGGGTCGGAGTTCGTCGAGATGTTCGTGGGCGTCGGCGCCGCCCGGGTGCGCGACCTCTTCGAGCAGGCCCGCAAGGCGGCGCCGGCGATCATCTTCGTGGACGAACTCGACGCTTTGGGGCGCGCGCGTGGCGCCTCGGGGCAGGTCGGCGGGCATGACGAGCGCGAGCAGACCCTAAACCAACTTCTGACCGAGCTCGACGGCTTCGACCCGTCCGAGGGTGTGGTGCTGCTGGCGGCGACCAACCGGCCGGAAATCCTCGATCCCGCGCTCTTGCGCGCCGGCCGTTTCGACCGCCAGGTTCTGGTGGACCGGCCCGACCGAGCCGGACGGGTGCAGATCCTCAAGGTGCACATGAAAAAGATCAAGGTCGCGGGCAGCGTCGATCCCGACGAGATCGCCGCGCTGACCACTGGCTTTTCCGGTGCCGATCTTGCCAACCTGGTGAACGAGGCGGCGCTGATGGCGACACGGCGCAAGGCCGCCGAGGTCGAGATGCAGGACTTCACGCAAGCGGTCGAGAGGATCGTCGCCGGACTGGAGAAAAAGAACCGCCGACTCAACGAACGCGAACGCGAGATCGTCGCGCATCACGAGATGGGGCATGCCATCGTCGGCATGTCGCTGCCCGGCGTGGATGAGGTGCACAAGGTGTCGATCATTCCGCGCGGCATTGGCGCGCTTGGCTACACCATCCAGCGCCCGACCGAGGATCGTTTTCTAATGACCCGCGAGGAGCTGGAGAACAAGATCGCGGTTCTGCTGGGCGGGCGCGCGGCGGAAAAGATCATCTACGGGCACCTGTCGACCGGCGCGGCCGACGACTTGGCGCGCGCCACCGACATCGCGCGATCGATGGTGGCGCGTTACGGCATGGACCCCGACCTTGGCCATGTGAGCTATGACAGCGACCGCCCGACCTTCCTCGGCAATACCGAACAGGCGTCCTGGCTCAACCGGCGCTACAGCGACGCCACCGCCGAGCGCATGGACCACGCGGTGAAAGAGGTGATCGACATCATCTTCGAACGCACTGTAGCTCTGCTGGAAGACAACCGCACACTTCTGGAAAAGAGCGCAGCCGATCTTCTGGAACGCGAAACCCTGGAGGATGCGGACCTGAAACGCATCGCGACCGAGGTCGTGCGCCCGGCCGAGGCGGCGTGAGCAACGAACCGGGGCGCCTCAAC
>JAASSQ010000288.1 GCA_021767845.1 Roseovarius sp.
CCGTAACCGGGATGGATCGCCTGCGCGCCGGTCTCCAGCGCGGCGGCGATGATCGCCTCGCCGCGCAGGTAGCTGTCGGCCGGGGCCGGCCCGCCGATCCGCACCGCCCGGTCGGCCAGCGCCACATGCCGCGCCGCGCGGTCGGCGTCGGAATAGACCGCCACGGTGCGCACGCCCATCTTGCGCGCGGTCTCGATCACCCGGCAGGCGATCTCGCCCCGGTTCGCAATCAGGATCGTCTCGAACATCTCTCGTCCCTCCCGGGGCGCGCGCGGCCCCTCTTCATCGTTCCCAAAATACTCCCGCCGGAGGCTCCCGCCCCCAAAAACCGCGCCCGCCGGCCGAGGAAGTGCACCCCGCTCACCACCGGGCCAGCGCCGCCCGCGCCTCTTGCACCATCCGCGCCACGATCGTCTCCGCCGGCTCGACCGCCGCGATCAGGCCCACGGCCTCACCGGCGATCGCCGGGGCACCCTGCGCGTCGCCCGCCTCGACCGCGCTTGCATAGGCTGCACGCGCCGCGTCCGAGGCCGGGCCCCCGGCCACGCCCTGCCAACGGTCCGTCCAAGCGTTGCGCAGGGTGCGGATCGTGTAGGGCTCCGGCCAGTGAAGGCCCCGCGCGATATCCGGCAGCGAGGAGCGCAGCGTCGCGTCGCCATCCGCCGCCACCGCGGCCTCGTGGAACCCGCGCGCCACCAGCGCCTCCTCGGCGGCCCAGAACCGGGTGCCCACCACCACGCCATCGGCCCCCAGCATCAGCGCGGCGGCCAGCCCGCGCCCGTCGGCAATGCCGCCCGCCGCCAAAACCAGCGCATCGGCGCCGACCGCGTCCACCACTTCGGGCACAAGGCTCATCGTGCCGCGCGTGGCGCCATGCCCCCCGGCTTCCGATCCCTGCGCCACGATCACATCCGCGCCCGCCGCGCAGACCGCGCGCGCATCCGCCACGCTCTGCACCTGCGCGAAAACCGGCACGCCCGCCTCGCGCGCCCGCGCCGCGAAAGGCGCGGGATCGCCGAAGGACAGGAACACCGCCGCCGGCGCACGCGCCAGCACCGCATCGTAAAGCCCCGGCGCCTCGGCTTCCCGTTCGGCCAGAGCCCAGGTGATGAAGCCACAGCCGACCGCCGTGTTGCCCGCCTCCGCCAGTTGCGCCTGTGTCCAGTCCGCATCGGCGTATCCGCCCCCGACGAAGCCCAGGCCCCCGGCGCGCGTCACCGCGGCGGCCAGCTTGCCGCCCGCCGCCATCGCCATCGGCGCCGACACGATCGGCGCGCGCAGGCCGAACCGGTCGGTCAGCCGGGTGGACAGACCCGCGCTCATGGCCAAGGCCCCTTGCCGGCCATGCGGATCGGATCACATGCGGAACACGCCAAAGCGGGTCTCCTCGATGGGCGCGCAGAGCGCGGCACTCAGCGACAGCGCCAGCACGTCGCGCGACTTGCGCGGATCGACGATCCCGTCATCCCAAAGCCGCGCACTGGCGTAAAGCGGGTGCGACTGGCGCTCGAACATCTCGATGGTGGGGCGCTTGAACTCGGCCTCCTCCTCGGCCGACCAGCTGCCGCCCTTGCGCTCGATCGCGTCGCGCTTGACGGTGGCCAGCACGCCCGCCGCCTGCTCGCCCCCCATCACGCTGATCCGGCTGTTGGGCCAGGACCACATGAAGCGGGGCTGATAGGCGCGCCCGGCCATGCCGTAATTGCCCGCCCCGAACGAGCCGCCGACAACCATGGTGACCTTGGGCACCGAGGTCGTGGCGACCGCCGTGACCATCTTGGCGCCGTGCCGCGCGATGCCCTCGTTCTCGTATTTGCGGCCCACCATGAAACCGGTGATGTTCTGCAGGAACACCAGCGGGATCTTGCGCTGACTGCACAGTTCCACGAAATGCGCGCCCTTCTGCGCGGCCTCCGAGAACAGCACGCCATTATTCGCCACGATCCCTATCGGACAGCCCTTGAGATGGGCAAAGCCGGTGACCAGCGTTTCGCCGAAGCGCGGCTTGAACTCGTCAAAGCGCGAGCCGTCCACCAGCCGCGCGATCACCTCGCGGATGTCATAGGGCGTGCGCAGGTCCGCCGGCACCACCCCCAGCAGCTCCTCGGGGTCATAGGCGGGCGGCTCGGGCGTGGCCCAGTTGACGGTCGCGGGCTTACTGCGGTTCAGACCGCCAACCGCGCGCCGCGCCAGCGCCAGCGCGTGTGCGTCATCCTCGGCCAGGTAATCGGCCACGCCCGATAGGCGGGTATGCACGTCGCCCCCGCCCAGATCCTCGGCGGTGACCACCTCGCCCGTGGCGGCCTTGACCAGCGGCGGCCCGGCCAGAAAGATCGTGCCCTGTTCCTTCACGATGATGGTGACATCCGACATCGCCGGCACATAGGCGCCGCCGGCGGTGCAACTTCCCATGACCACCGCGATCTGCGGGATGCCCTTGGCCGACATCCGAGCCTGGTTGTAGAAGATGCGCCCGAAATGGTCGCGGTCGGGAAACACCTCGTCCTGGTTGGGCAGGTTCGCCCCGCCGCTGTCCACCAGGTAGATGCAGGGCAGGTTGCATTCCTCGGCGATCTCCTGGGCGCGCAGGTGCTTCTTGACGGTCATCGGGTAGTAGGTGCCGCCCTTCACGGTGGCGTCGTTGCACACGATCATGCATTCCTGCCCCTGCACCTGGCCCACGCCCGCGATCACCCCCGCGCAGGGGGCCGCGCCGTCATAGAGCCCGTGCGCCGCGGTCGCGCCCACCTCCAGGAACGGCGCGCCGGGATCGAGCAGGTTCGCCACCCGCTCGCGCGGCAGCATCTTGCCGCGCGCCAGGTGACGCTCGCGCGCCGCCTCGCCCCCGCCTGCCGCCGCCGCCGCCGCGGCCTCTTCGACCACGCGCAGCGCCTCCAGATGGCCCGCCCGGTTCGACTGGAACGCCTCCGAGGACGGGATCGCCTTTGATTCAAGCTTCATGCTGCCTCCGACACTGCTGTGGCGCGCGCCAGCGCGCCCCTATTTGTGACATTTTTGCCGCAACTGGCGCGATCGCGCGCGATTTGACCCAAATCAAGGTCGAATCCGCCCGCTCGGCGCACCTTCCGGCGCATTCGGATAGGAATGGAAAGACCATGAAAAAGATCACCGCACTCACGCTTGCAACCGCTCTCGCAGGGGCCGCCGCTCCGGCGATGGCCCAGGAACAAGGTGACATGACGCTCGGCTTCGGCGTCGGTTATGTCTCGCCTGACGACAGCTACAGCACCACTCTGGCCGGCGGCCTGCGCGCCGACGACAACGCGCGCCCGACGCTGACCTTCGAATACTTCGTCGCCGACAATGTCGGCATCGAGGTTCTGGCCGCTTGGCCCTTCGAGCATGACATCGAACTGCAGGGCGTCGGCAAGGTCGGCAAGACCAAGCACCTGCCGCCCACGGTCTCGCTGCAATACCACTTCACCAACAAATCGACGATGACCCCCTTCGTGGGCCTCGGCATCAACTACACGACCTTCTGGGATGACGAGGGCACGGGTCCGCTGGCCGGCGTTCCGATCAGCCTCGATGATTCCTGGGGCGTCGCGGCCCATGCCGGCGTGGACTTCGCCGTCAGCGATACCGCCGCGATCCGAACCGACGTCCGCTGGATCAACATCGAGACCGACGCCAA
>JAASSQ010000289.1 GCA_021767845.1 Roseovarius sp.
CCCTCGCCATGCACGGTGAGAAGCCAGTCGGGACGGGCCGGGTCGTCCTCGATCTTCTTGCGCAGCCGCCCGACCACCACATCGACGGTCCGGTCGTTCGCGCGCAGCCTGCTGCGGCCCAGAAGCTCGGAGATGCGGGCGCGGCTGAGCGTGACGCCGGGGTGATCGAGCAATGCCTTGAGCACGCCAAATTCGATGCTTGTCAGAGCCTCGGTCCGGGCTTGGCTGACCAGGCGGCGGCGAATGCGGTCGAAACACCACGGCCCGAACTCGCTGACCGGCGGCGGCCCTTCGGGGGCCTGGCCGATGTCGCTGATCCGGTTGAGCAGGTTCTTGACCCGCGCGGCCAGCTCGCGCTTGTCGAACGGTTTGGTGACGTAGTCATCGGCGCCCATTTCCAGCCCCACGATCTTGTCCACCTGATCGTCGCGTGCGGTCAGCAGGATGATCCCGACCTGTGAATTCGCGCGCTGTTCGCGGGTGATGGTCAGCCCGTCCTTGCCATCAAGGTTGATGTCCACCACCAACAGCTCGGCGGGATCGTGGCCGAGGATATGCTCCATCTGCTCGGCATCCTCGGCCTCGGACACGCGATAGCCCAATTGCCGCAGGTAGGCCGCCAGCCGCATGCGCGACACGCGGTCATCCTCGACGATGACGATGTGATGGCTCATGGCGCGAATTTACATTCGTTTACATTTTCGCACAATCGCTTTTGCGAAGGATCAACGTAGCGGCATGGGGCGGAGCGGTAGGGGTTGGGCATCTTTCGTTGTCAGGGAGTATTCCAATGACCTTTGAGACCCCCACCCGCCGCGCCTTTCTGCAAGGGGGTGCCGCTGCCTTCGGGACCGCCGCGCTGATGAACAGCACGGCGCTGGCCTCGTCGCTCGACCCCAACAGCTTTGCGGGCCGTGCCTTCCACGCCACCCATTTCGGTCCCTTCGAGGCGATCGTGAAGGATGGCAAGCTGCTTGGCCTGAACGCGATCACCGAGATCGACAAGCGGCCCACCGAGATGCTGATGTATGGCGTCCAGGACCGGACCTATGACAAGTCCCGCATCAATTATCCGATGGTGCGCAAATCCTATCTCGAAGGGTGGGAGACCGGCGACATCAAGCCCCAGCTGCGCGGCAAGGAAGAATATGTCCGCGTCGATTGGGACACGGCCTGGAACCTGACCGCCAAGGCCCTGCTGGACACCGCCACCAACTACGGTAACGAGGCGATCTTCTCGTCCTCCTATGGCGGCTGGTCCAATGCCGGCGCTTTCCGGCCCAACGTGTTGCAGGGCCGGCTGCTGAACCTGATGGGCGGCTGCACCAACACCCAGGGCGACTGGTCGGCGGGCGCAAGCCAGATCAGCCTGCCGCGCATCATCGGCGACATGGAGGTCTATTCGGCTCAATCCGCCTGGCAGACCATCCGCGACGAATGCGACGTGTTCGTCCTGGTGGGGTGCGATCCGATCAAGAACAACCGGATCGAATACCGCGTGGCCGATCACGGCATGTATGCCCATTGGGAGCAAATCCGGGACGCTGGCGTCAGGTTCATCTCGATCAACCCGCAGCGCACCGCCTCAGACGACTATCTGAACGCCGACTGGATGCGCATCGTGCCGAACACCGACGTGGCCCTGTTCTGCGCCATGGCCTACCACGTGCTGGACAAGGGGCTCGAGGACCGGGCCTACATGGACAAGTATACCGTGGGGTCCGAGAAGTGGATCGAGTATCTGCAGGGCAAGCGCGACGACGTGCCCAAAACGCCCGAATGGGCCGCCGAGATCACCGGCATCGAAGCTGACAGGATCCGCGAACTGGCCGAGTTGCTGGCCACCTCGAACACCACGATCGCCGGCGCCTGGTCGCTGCAGCGCGCCCAGCACGGCGAGATGACCCACTGGGCCATCGTCAACTTTGCCGCGCTGACCGGCAAGATCGGCAAGCCGGGCTGCGGCGTGGGCTTTTCGTGGCACTACGGCAATGGCGGCATGCCGCAATCGGGCAAATCCACGCCCGCCGGCATGAGCCAGGGCCGCAACTGGGTCAAGGGTGTCTGCCCGGCCTCGCGCATCACCGAGATGCTGGAGAACCCCGGCAAGACCATCACCTACAACGGCCACGAAACGACCTATCCCGACGTGAAGATGATCTTCAACGCGGGCAACAACTTCATGTCGCACCAGCAGGATACCAACCGGCTGATCCGCGCGCTGGAGAAGGTCGAGACCATCGTCAGCGTGGATGTGTGGTGGACGGCCGCGGTGCGCTGGGCCGACATCGTGCTGCCCGCCGCATCGACGCTGGAGCAGGACGACATCACCTCGGGCGGGACCTATTCGAACGACAAGGTCTACGCGATGAAGAAGGTGATCGAGCCCGTGGGCGAAAGCCTGCCCGATTACGAGATCTTCGAGGGGCTGGCCGACAAGCTGGGTCTTTGGGCGCAGTTCACCGACAGCGAGGACAAGATGTATCACATCAAGCTCGCCTACGAGAAGTCGTCCGCAGCCAAGCACACACCGTTCGAGGAGTTCTGGGAAAAGGGCTATGCCCGCATGGAGGTGCCGGAAGAGGCCAAGGGCTGGGTGCGTCACAACGCCTTCTACCGCGACCCCGAGGCCAACCCGCTGCATACCGGGTCCGGCAAGATCGAGATGTTCTGCGAGGAAATCGAGCTGATGGGGCTCGAGGATTGCCCGGGCATGCCGGTCTGGCTGGAGAAGCACGAGTATCTGGGCAACGCCAAGGAAGGCCAGTTGCACGTGGTCAGCCCGCACCCCTGGTACCGCCTGCACAGCCAGATGGACCAGTCCGCAAGGCTGCGCGAGCTTTACAAGGTGCAGGGCCGCGAGCCGGTGCGCATCAACACCCAAGACGCCGCCGAGCGCGGCATCGAGGACGGGGACCTCGTGGAGCTTTACAACGACCGCGGCACGGTGATCGCCGGCGCAATCGTCAGCGACGACATCATGCCCGGCGTGGTCTCGATCTACGAGGGGGCATGGCCGTCGCTCGACAGCAAGGGGCGCTGCAACTCGGGGCTGGTCAATTTCCTGACCTCGACCCAGCGGAGCTCGGGCCTGTCCCAGGCGACCACGGCCAACACGGTTCTTGCCTCGTTGCGCAAATGCGAAGACCCGGACGGTCCGAACATGGCCTATGACAAGCCCGCGATCATCGAGGATCAGCAATTGGCCGCGATCGACGAGGACAAGCTGGGCCTCGACCGGATCTACGACCTGACCGACAAGCTCTATGCCGAGATGGAGCCGGGCGAGAAGATCTATTACGAGCGCTGCACGGTCTGCCATGGTCCGCGCGAGGTGAGCCACTTCACCCGGCAGCAGTGGAAGGGCATCACCCCGTCGATGTTCCCCCGTGCCGGTCTCGATGAAAACGAGGCCAAGCTGGTGATGGACTTCCTGATGGAGAACGCCGCCGACGCGATGTGAGGCGCGGCAGCACCGCAGGCGGCCGCCCTCCCGTGGCCGCCTGCATTTTCTCAGCTCCCGGCAGCAAGGAGTCGGCGCATGCACATGGATCGAACCATCAAGAGCTGCGGTTGCGACAGCGAATTGGCCTCCTGCGGCCTGATCTCGCTCGACGAAGCAGTGGCCTGCGCGGTTTCGCA
>JAASSQ010000290.1 GCA_021767845.1 Roseovarius sp.
GGCTGGAACCCCAACGTGCACCTGACCTGCCATCAGCGCGGCCGCCCCGCATGGCGCGACGACCTGAACGCCTTCGTCCCCGGCAGCACGCTGCCGCCGGGCATGGCCGTGGCGGGCGCCGCCAACGGCACGCTCACCCTGGCCGCCGCCCTGGCCGAGGGGCAGGCCACCGCCGACGCCCAGATCGCCGATCTGGGCTTCAAACCCGCCAAATCCGCTGCGCCCAGGGCCGAGGACGAACCGCGCGACGGCGCCGCCTTCTGGTATGTGCGCGAAAGCAGCAAGCGCGCGTGGCTCGACCTGCAGAACGACGTGACCGTGAAGGACGTGAAGCAATCGCACCGCGAAGGCTTCCGCGCGGTCGAACACCTGAAACGCTACACCACGCTCGGCATGGCCACCGACCAGGGCAAGACCGCGAACATCCCCGCGCTGGCGATCATGGCCGAATGCACCGGCAAGACGATCCCCGAAACCGGCACCACGGTTTTCCGCCCCCCCTATACGCCCGTGCCGATGGGCGCTCTGGCCGGCCGGTCGCGGGGCCGTGATTTCCGCCCCTACCGCCTGACGCCCAGCCATCAATGGGCCCGGGAAAACGGCGCCACCTTCGTCGAGGTCGGCAACTGGCTGCGCGCCCAATGGTTCGCCCGCCCCGGCGAACAGGGCTGGCGCGACAGCGTCGATCGCGAGGTCGAGATGACCCGCAATTCCGTGGGCATCTGCGACGTGACCACGCTCGGCAAGATCGACATCCAGGGCCGCGACGCCGCCGAGTTCCTGAACAAGGTTTATTGCAACGGCTTCGCCAAGCTGCCGGTGGGCAAGGTCCGCTATGGCCTGATGCTGCGCGAGGATGGCATCGCCTATGACGATGGCACCACCGCGCGCCTGTCCGACACCCATTTCGTGATGACCACCACCACCGCCAACGCGGTTCTGGTGTTCCGGCGGCTGGAGTTTGCGCGCCAGTGCCTCTGGCCCAACCTCGATGTCCACCTGATCTCCACCACCGATGGCTGGGCGCAATTCGCGGTGGCCGGCCCCAATTCTCGCAAGTTGCTGCAAAAGGTGGTGGATGACGGCCACGACCTGTCGAACGAGGCATTCCCGTTCATGGCCTGCGGCGAGGTGACGGTCTGCGGCGGCACGCCCGCGCGGCTCTTCCGTATCTCGTTCTCGGGCGAACTGGCCTATGAAATCGCCGTGCCCGCCCGCTACGGCAATTCCATGATGGGCGTGCTGATGGAGGCCGGCCGCGAATTCGACGCAACCCCCTACGGCACCGAGGCGCTCGGCGTCATGCGGATCGAAAAGGGGCACGCGGCGGGCAACGAGCTCAACGGCCAGACCACCGCACATAACCTCGGCATGGGCCGCATGGTCAGCCAGAAGAAGGATTGCATCGGCAACGTGCTCAGCCAACGCCCCGAGATGATCCGCGAGGACGCGGTCAAGCTGATGGGCTTTCGGCCGGTCAACCGCGACGACAAGCTGATCGCGGGCTCGCATTTCATCAATCGCGGCGACGCGGCCACGATGGACAACGATCAGGGCTGGATGACCTCGGTGGCCTATTCCCCCGCGCTCGGCCATTCCATCGGCCTTGGCTTCATCAAGGGCGGGGATCAGCGCAAGGGCGAGGTCGTCCGCGCCGTGAACCCGCTTCAGGGCGGCGAGATCGAGGTCGAGATCGTGTCCGCCCATTTCATCGACCCGGAAGGAGAGCGTCTTCGTGCCTGATTTCACGCTCACAGCCGCGCCGCCCCTGGCGGGATATGACAAGACCTTCGGCGACCTGCGCCTGACTGCGCCCGCCGATCTGGCGATCGTGTCGCTGGCCCTGCCCCTCGGGGGCGAGGACGCCGCGAAGAAGGCGGTCAAATCCGCCTACGGGGCCGACCTGCCCGAACCGGGCCAATCGGTCATGGCCCGCGACGGTGCGCGGCTCGTGCGGCTGGGGCCGGATGCGGCGTTCGTCATCTTCACCCATGCCACGCCCGATGCCGAAACGGTCGTATCGGGCAGGCTCAAGGGCAAGGCCTACACCACCGACCAGACCGATGTCTGGACCGGGCTGGAACTCGACGGCCCGCGCAGCCGCGCGGCGCTGGAACGGATCTGCCCGCTCGACCTGCACCCCGACGCCTTCGCCGAAGGTGACGCGGCGCGCACGGTGATGGAGCATCTGGGTACCCTCATCATCCGAACGGGGCAGGACAGGTTCCTGCTTCTGTCGGCAAGCTCGTCGGCGGGCTCGTTCCTCCACGCCGTCGAGACCTCGATCGAGAACGTAAGTTGAAGGGACGCACGCGGATTCAGGGCTCCGTGTCACAACAGGGAAAGGAAGATAACCATGTATCTTGAAAACCTTGAACCAGACCGGCCTGCCGTTTCCAGCCCGCTGCACGCCAAGCGCAGCCTGTCGGGCGATTTCGTGTTTCTCAGCCAGGATGCCAGCGTGGCCTTCGCGGCCGAGGCCTGCATCGACGTGTTGCGCTCGGCCAACCGCCTGCTGGGTCACGACACCTACGGCTGGACCCACCTGCGCGCCGATCACGACGCCTGCGCCCAAGGCCCGGTCTGCGGCCCGGACCAGACGCTTGTGCTGATCGGCGGTACCGAGAACCCGTGGCGCCCCGCCCGCGACCGGCTGAACGCCCTGCGCGCCTGCATCCGCAACGCCGCGCGGGTCTGCGTGGTGGGCTCGGCGGTGTTCGTGCCGCTCTCCGCCGGGGTGCTGGGGGCCAAGCGCCTTGCCGTGCACCCCAATTTCCGCCCCGGGGTCGAGGAAACCGGCCGCGGTCTTGAAATGTCCGACGCCGCCACCTGCCACCACAAGGCGTTGTCCTCGGCCATCAGCCCCGCCGCCGCGATGCGCATGATGGTCGAACTGGTGGGTGCGCGGGATGGCGAGTTTACCCGCGCGGCCCTGTCGCGCTATCTCGGCCTGTCCGAACCCGAGGCCGAAACCGGCATTGGCGAACACTGGCGCTACAAGCGCATGGCCCAGGGCGACGAGGTGATCGGCGATGCCCTCCAGATCATGCTGGACCACCTCGAGGACACGCTGACCGTGGGCCAGATCGCCGACATCCTCGCCGTGTCACCCCGCAAGCTGGAGCGCGGTTTCCGCGACCTGCTGAAACAGACGCCGCTCAAGGTCTATCGCGACCTGCGGCTGGACCGGGCGCACTGTCTTCTGGCGCAGACCTCGATGCCGGTGAACGAAGTCTCGGTCGCCTGCGGGTTTTCCAACGTCACCCTGATGAAGAAATGGTTTCACCGCAAATACGGCGAAACCCCCGATCAGGTGCGCCGCCACGCCTTCGCCGGCAGCGCCGCCGCCTGAGCCGCGGGGCTGCGGGCCGCGCGGGTTTGACCGCGCGCGCCCGGCTTGCCATTCTGGGATCATGGTCAAAGGCGTTCTCCTGGATCTCGCCGGTGTGCTCTACGACGGGGGCAGGGCGGTGCCCGGCGCGGCCGAGGCGGTCGCGCGGCTCCGCGATGCGGGGCTGCCGCTGCGGTTTCTCACCAATTCCACCCGCGCGCCCCGCCGCACCCTGCTGGACAGGCTGCGCGGTTTCGGGATCGACGCGGCCGAGGACGAACTGTTCACCCC
>JAASSQ010000051.1 GCA_021767845.1 Roseovarius sp.
CACCGACCTTTTGGTGCGCCTGTTCCATGAGGAAACGCCACGGGTGTTCGACCTGCAGCCGGTTCAGTTCGGCTGCACCTGCTCCGAGGATCGTGTGCGCAACAGCCTGTCGATCTATTCGGCCAAGGATATCGAGAAGATGACCACCGCAGAAGGCATCGTGACCGCGGATTGCCAGTTCTGCGGAGCGCATTACCGTCTTGATCCCGCGACACTGGGCTTTGACGCGGAGAAACCCCAGGGCGACAATGGATGATCCGCTTCAGCCTGTTCTGGCGGCGCTCATGGCCGCAAGGGTCGCGTCTTCGGATTATGATCTGAACCCCGACACCGTTCTGCCCGAAGACCGTCGGTTGCGGCCGGCCGGGGTGCTGGTGCCGATCCTGTGCACCGGTCCCGAGGCCCGGCTATACCTGACCAAGCGGTCCTCGGCCCTCAAGCACCACCCGGGCCAGATCGCCTTTCCCGGTGGCAAGCAGGATGACGGCGATGCCGACATCACCGCCGCCGCCCTGCGCGAAGCCGAAGAGGAAATCGGCCTGGACCGCGGCAATGTGGAAGTGCTGGGTCTTCTGCCGACCCACGAAACCGTGACCGGGTTCGATGTTACGCCTGTTGTGGCCCGGATCCGTGCGCCCTTCGATCCGATCCCCGAACGCGGCGAAGTGGACGAAGTGTTCGATGTGCCATTGTCGCATGTCCTGACCTCTTCGCGCTACAGCGTACAGGCGCGGCGGTGGCGCGGGAGCTGGCGAAAATACTATACCGTTCCGTTCGGGCCATATTACATCTGGGGTGCGACGGCGCGTATCCTGCGCGCGATGGCCGATGCATCGGAGACGGCATGAAAGTCCGTGGTGACTGGATAGAAAGGGCCGCCACGCAGCACGTGTGCCAGGTTCTGCAAGACGCGGGGTATCAGGCGCTTTTCGTGGGTGGCTGTGTGCGCAACGCACTTCTGGACGAACCCGTCAGCGATATCGACATTGCCACGGATGCCCACCCTGAAATTGTCATGCAGATCGCGGACGCCGCCGGGTTGAAGGCCGTGCCCACCGGGATCGACCACGGCACGATCACCGTGGTTGCGGATCACATCCCACATGAGGTCACGACCTTCCGCGAAGATGTGGAAACTTACGGTCGCCATGCCATCGTCGCCTATTCCGACGATGTAGGCCACGATGCAAGGCGCCGCGATTTCACGATGAACGCGCTTTATGCCCGGGCTGATGGAGAGGTGATCGACCCCTTGGGCGGGTTGCCGGATCTGCACGCCCGCCGCGTTCGGTTCATCGACGATCCGGCCCAAAGGATTCGCGAAGATTATCTGAGAATCCTGCGGTTTTTCCGCTTTCATGCCTGGTATGGCGATCCCGTTGGGGGCCTCGACCCGGATGGGCTTGATGCCGTAGCCCGGCACACGGATGGGTTGGCCGGGTTGTCGCGCGAACGGATCGGGGCGGAAATCACCAAGCTTCTGCGCGCGCCCGATCCCGCACCGTCGGTCGCCGCGATGCGCAGCACAGGGGTCTTGTCGGCGGTCCTGCCATCGGCCGATGACCGTGGCCTTGCCCCCTTGGTGCATCTCGAGTCCGACGCGGGGTTGGTTCCTGATGCGATGCGCCGCCTTGCCGTTCTGGGGGGTGACGATCTTGGCGAACGTCTCCGGCTCAGCAAGGCGCAAAGCCGGAAGCTTGAATTGCTGCAGCGTGAGGTTTCATCCACCAGATCGGCCCGCGAACTGGGTTACCGGCACGGCGCGGAAGCGGCGGCCGATATCATTGTGCTGCGCTGCGCCCTTCTGGAAACCGCTTTTGATCCCGAGGCGGTTGGGCTTGCCCGCGAAGCCGCCCAAGCCGTGTTCCCAGTTCAGGCAAGGGATCTGATGCCCGCCTATCAAGGCCCGGCGCTCGGGCAATGCCTTGCCGAGCTTGAACAGCGATGGATCGACTCGCGCTTCACCCTCACCCGCGATGACCTGTTGAAGGGTCTGGACCCATGACCGATGTAACGCGACTGCGCATAGATCGCGTTGGCCTGCAGGGCGACGGGGTTGCCGAAGGCCCCATCTTTGCGCCGCTTGCATTGCCCGGCGAGGTGGTCAAAGGTCGTGTCGAGGGCAAGCACCTGCGCGACATGCGTGTTGTTGAGCCTTCGTCGGATCGGGTCGCCCCGCCTTGCCGGCATTTCAAGTCCTGCGGCGGCTGCCAGTTGCAACATGCGTCGGATGCGTTCGTGGCGCGTTGGAAACAACAGGTCGTGGAAAGGGCACTTGCCGCCAACGGGCTGGAAGCCGCGCTCCTGCCGATTTCGGTGTCGCCGCCCCGGTCGCGCCGCCGCGCGACTTTCGCGGCGCGGCGCACCAAGAAAGGGGCGATGGCCGGGTTTCACGCGCGCGCCTCGGACGTGATCGTGGACATCCCCGATTGCACCCTGCTGGAGCCCGAGCTTCTGGCGGCGATCCCGATGGCCGAAGAGCTTGCGACGCTCGGCGCGAGCCGCAAGACCAACCTTGCAGTCAGCGTGACGGTGTCGTTGAGCGGGCTGGATGTTTCGGTCAGCGGCGGCAAACCGCTGGACGGGCCGATGCGGCAGGAGCTGGCCACGCTGGCACAGAGGCACGATCTGGCACGCCTTTGCTGGGAGGATGAGGTGATCGTCACCCGGCGCCCGCCCGATCAACAGTTCGACGGCATTCCGGTGGTGCCGCCGCCCGGTGCATTCCTGCAGGCGACGGCCGATGGTGAGGCGGCTTTGCGGCAGGATGTTCAGCAGATTGTCGAAGGCGCCGGACAGATCGCCGATCTTTTCGCGGGGTGCGGTACGTTTGCCCTGCCCCTTGCACGGGCCGCCGCGGTTCACGCGGTCGAAGGCGACACGGCGATGGTTGCGGCGTTGGAGAACGGCTGGCGCAAGGCACAAGGGTTGAAGCCGGTCAGCTGCGATGCCCGAGACTTGTTCCGCCGTCCGCTGATGCCGGATGAGCTGGGGAGATTCGACGCGGTGGTGATTGACCCGCCGCGCGCCGGAGCGGCGGCGCAGATCGCCGAGATCGCGGGGTCTTCGGTGCCGGTTGTCGCCTATGTCTCTTGTAGCCCGGCCAGTTTCGCGCGCGATGCCCGCGTGTTGGTGGATCACGGCTTTTCGCTGGACAGGGTTCGCGTGGTCGATCAGTTCCGGTGGTCTGCCCATATCGAGCTGGTGGCGGGCTTCACCCGCAGCCGTTCCGCTTGACCAAATGGCCTCTAGGAAACGCGGCGGCCTGCGGTAAGATGTGATCAAAGCAGGCTTGAGCAGGTAAAAGAAATGCAGGTTTTACGGATTCTGGCAGGCGTCGTTCTGCTGGCGGCCATCGCCGGCTGCGGAGATTCGAAATTCAGAACGTATTACGGCCCCGAAGTGACCCGCGTGATCGTCAACAAGAGCGAGCGCGAGATGTTTCTTCTCCATCACGGGACCGTTCTGAAATCGTATGATATCGACCTCGGCTTCGCGCCGGAGGGGCACAAACAATTCGAAGGCGACGGTAAAACGCCCGAGGGCGACTACATCATCGACCGCCGCAATCCCGACAGCTCCTACCACCTGTCGATCGGCATCTCGTATCCGAACGAAATGGACGTGGCCCGCGCCGCTGCCGCGGGGTTGAGCCCAGGGGGTGACATCTTCATTCACGGCGCGCCGCGAAAGCTGTTTGGCACCGGAGCCGACTGGACAGCCGGGTGCATCGCCGTTTCGGACCGTGAAATGGAAGAAATCTACGCGATGGTCAAAGACGGAACGCCGATCTCGATCTATCCGTGAGGTATGGGATGTCCGGGCGCGCCGGTTACTCGCCCATCACCAGCGTCCACCATATCTTGCCGTTGGGTTCCTGCAACCACGAGAAACCCATCTGGCGGGCCTTGGGCGACAGGATCACGTCGCGCGTGGCAGGCTCCTCCATCCAGGCGGCGAGGGTTTCAAGCTCGGTTTCGTAGGTTTCCGAGATGTTTTCGCCAACCAGTTCGCCTTCGTAGCCAACCCGGCGCACCCTGTCGATCGGCGACGAGCCGTCAGAGCCGAAATGCCAAGGCCGGTTCTGGATTGACATATCGCGGGAATGGGTGGCTGCCGCGGCGTTCAGCTTTGCGTTCAACTGAACCGGCGGGCGCCCGGCGGCCTCGCGCAGGGAGTTCACCGAATCCAGCATCCGGTACTGGATCTTCGCGGTCTCGGTTGCGCGTATCCGGTAAACCTTTGGCAGAGGCTTGCCGTCCGGGCCAAGCTGCGGTTCGGGCGGGGGCGTGGCGCAGGCGGACAATGCCAGCATGGCCGAAAAAAGCAGTCCCAGAACACGCATCATCATTTCAGCCCCCGGCAGATCACGTTGGCTTCACCTCTAGCGTGGGTTCACCGGCGATTCAAATCGCATGTGCAGCGCTTTGCCCATGCATACCTGTTTGAATTGCGACTGTCGCATTCGCGCCATATATATATCAGAAGTGATACACAGATGTCGGAGCCATTCCATGTCGTCGAAATACACGCACAGTCTTAACCGCAGGGCGTTTCTGGCAGGAAGCGCCGCGATGGTTGGTGCGCCCGCTTTGGCGCAGGATGTCGATGGGGCCGGGACCGTCGAGATGGAAAAAGACATCACCGAGGCCGTGCGCCGGAACATTTCGAGTTTCCGCGCCTTGGATTGGCAGCCGTATTTCAGCAACCTGAAGAACGGCGCGATCTTGGTGGATATTTCGTCCCGCGCCTTGCATTACTGGTCCGAGGACGGGCAAACCTACAAGCTCTACCCATCCAGCGTGCCGCTGTCCGAGGAACTGACGCGCCGCGGCCGGACCCGCGTGGTGCGCAAGGTCGAAGGGCCCAGTTGGCGACCCACCCCGTCGATGCTGGAGCGGAACCCGGATTGGCCGCCCTATGTGCCGCCCGGCCCCGACAACCCGCTTGGCACTCATGCCCTATATCTCAGCTGGACCTATTACAGGATCCACGGAACTCACGATACGCGCAAGATTGGGCGCCGGTCCTCCAACGGCTGCATCGGTCTTTACAACGAGCATATCTCCGAGCTGTTCCAAATGGCGAAGGTCGGCACGCAAGTGTTGCTTATTTGACGACCCGGACGGGGATTTTGCTGTTATTCGGCAATCTTACCTTTGCAAAAGCCGATTTTTGCTGCTTAGACCAAGACACGAGGTAAGTCTTGGGTGCTTGCTGCCGTTTGAACTGGCAGCAGGCTTTTATCTGGAGGATAGCATGAAAAAACTCGTTCTCGCTGCTGCACTGACCGCTGCTGCATCCACCGTTTCCGCGGGCACCATGGAAGAGCCGATGATGGAAGCGCCCGTTGTTGTCGAAGAAACGGCAGCAAGCTCGTCGGCCGCTGGCGTCATCGTGCCGCTGATCGTTCTGGCGATCATCGCCGTGGCTGCTGCAGACTAAGTCTGACGCGCACGCATTTACGAAAAAGGCAGTGGGTTTCCACTGCCTTTTTTGATTCCCGGGTTTTGGACTTGGCCGCGGGTCAGTCGATCCAGCCCTTCAGGTTGTCTTCCACGATCGATGACAGCGCCTTGATATGCGCGTCGTCGTCATTGAGACACGGGATATAGGTGAATTGCTCGCCCCCGGCCTCTTCGAAGCTTTCCTTGATCTCTTCGTTGATCTCCTCGAGCGTCTCGATGCAATCGGCCGAGAAGGCCGGCGCGGCAACCGCGATCTTCTTCTTGCCCTGTTTGGCAAGATCCGCGACGTGATCCACCGTATACGGCTTGAGCCATTCCTCGGGGCCGAACACGGACTGGAACGTCGTGGTGATCTCGGTGTCATCCCAGCCAAGCCGCTCTTTTACCAGGCGCGTGGTTTTCTGGCACTGGCAGTGATAGGGATCGCCCTGCATCAGATAGCGTTTCGGCATCCCGTGATAGGACATCACCAGGATGTCGGGCCGATCCTCGATCTTGGCGTATTCCCGCTCGATTGATTGCGCAAGCGCCTCGATATAAAGTGGATTTTCGAAATATGGCTCCACGACCCGCGCGGTCGGCTGCCACGGCTCTTCCATCAGTGCCCGAAAGAACTGGTCGTTGGCGGTGGCCGACGTGGCGCCGGCGTAATGAGGGTAAAGCGGAAAGAACAGGATCCGCGTACAGCCCGCCTTGACCATTTCCTGCACCTTGGATTTGGTCGAAGGATTGCCATAGCGCATGCAGAAATCAACCACGACCTGGTCGCCATACCGCCTGTGAAGCGCCTCGGACATCTTCGCGGTCTGGTCCCGCGTGATCGTCATCAGGGGGCTTTCGCCCTTTTCCTCGTTCCAGATGGATTTATACGCCTCGCCGCTGGTGAAGGGGCGTTTCGTCAGGATGATCAGCTGCAAAAGCGGCTGCCATTTCCACGGGCTGTAGTCGATAACACGGCGATCCGAGAGAAACTCGTTCAGATACCGGCGCATCGGCCAATAGGTGTAGTGATCGGGCGTCCCGAGATTGGCCAGCAGAATGCCGGTCTTGTATTTCGGAATGGCCGGGTGGTCAGCCGGGGCATGGTCCGGTCGTGTCGCGGTGGTGCTGGCGTCAAGCATAGTCCGGTCTCTCGTTGTCGCGGGTCAGGCGTGAAATAAAGGCTTACATACTATCGTCAATCTTTGAGCGCCGTTTCTTTCGTGCCGAGTGCGTCGGCAAGTCGCGCCGTGGCCGATCCGGGCCGAAGCGGTTGGGGTTGGCTGTCATCCGGCGCCCACCCTGTCAGAACCATCAATTCGAATGTTGCGCGGACGCGCCCTGCCTCGTCGCCGAAGGTGTCGGTGTATAGGGTCGTCGCCCGAAAAAGGACGTCCCGCCGCATCATGTGGCGTGGCCGCGCGGCGAGCGCATTGGTTTCGCCCATGGCCCGCAGATCGTGCATCAGTTTGAGGGCCGAGTCGTAGCTGGCCCGCAACGGCACGCTATCGGCCACCGGCAGCGCGAAACCTGCCCTCTGGAGCAACGCTCCCAGATCACGGATTTCGCCCATCGGGGCGACCCTTGGCGACAGGCCGCCCGTCACATCGGATTCGGCCTGCGCAAGCGCGCTGCGCAACTCGTGGAGGGTGGCGCCCCCGAAAAACAGGCCCAGGAACAACCCGTCCGGCCGCAGCGCACGCTTGGCCTGGATCAGTTGTCCGACAGGATCGTCAGCCCAGTGCAGGCACATCGCGTGAATGACCAGATCATAGCTGTCTTCGGCCAGGTCCAGCGTCTCGGTGTCGTCCACAATGCGCGCGCAAGGAAAGCGTGCTCCCCAAAAATCGGGCACTCCGGTCACGACCGCCGCATCCTTAAAGGTTCTGTTAACCAGAGCGAGGCGATCCTCCACTTCGATGGCAGCCGCCTCGTGCAGGAACAGCGCCGGATCGCGCGCGGCGCGCTGACGGTTGCGCACAAGGGCGGCGCGATCAGTAAGGGCGTGAGTCATGAAGGGAACAATAGGGTGGTGAGCACGGCATTTCAAACCGCGTTGCGGCTAATCTATCCACCGCGCTGCACGCTGTGCGGCGACCCTGTGGACAGTGATTTCGCGCTGTGTGGCCCATGCTGGCGCGATACGCCTTTCATCTCGGGCCTGTGTTGCGACCTCTGCGGCACGCCGCTGCCGGGTGAAATCCATGAAGGGCCGGAGTATTGCGACGATTGCCTGACGACCGCACGCCCCTGGAGCCGTGGCCGTGCGGCGATTCTCTATCGCGACAATGGCCGCCGCCTTGTTCTGGCGCTCAAGCATGGTGACCGACACGATATCGTCCGCCCTGCCGGGCTTTGGATGGCGCGTGCCGCCGGCCCGCTCGTGTCACCGGATACGATCGTGGTGCCGGTTCCGCTTCACTGGCGCCGCATGATGCGGCGGCGGTTCAACCAGTCTGCGCTCTTGGCACAGGCCGCGGCGTGCAATCTGGGCCTTGTCTGCTGCCCCGACCTGCTGACCCGGCGCGCGGCGACCCCGGTGCTGGACGGCTTGGGCCGCGATCAGCGGCACGCAACCGTCGAGGGAGCGATCTCCGTGCATCCACGCAGACGCCACACGGCAAAGGGCAAGCCCCTGCTCTTGGTTGACGATGTCATGACATCGGGCGCGACGCTTTCGGCATCGGCTCGGGCCGCGTATGCGGCGGGCGCACGGGATGTTCTTGTGCTGGCACTGGCGCGCGTGGCCAAGGATCCTTAAGTTTCCGTCAAACACCCAAACGGAAACGGTAAAATGCAACCTGTCGAAATCTACACATCCCCTCTGTGCGGCTTCTGCCATGCGGCGAAACGCCTGTTGAAGAAGAAGGGGGTCAATTTTTCCGAGATCAACGTTCTGACGAATCCGTCTCGCAAGCCCGAGATGATCCAGCGTGCTGGCGGGAAGCACACGGTTCCCCAGATCTTCGTTGGCGACACCCATGTCGGGGGCTGCGATGAGCTTTACGCGCTGGAGCGGGCGGGCAAGCTGGACGCCTTGCTGTCTGCGTGAATGCGATGCGCGCAGCCCTCGTTCAGCTCAACGTGTCGGATGATCCAACCGAGAACCTGCCGGTCACCATGGGTTGGATCGACCGGGCCGCGAGTGATGGTGCGGAGTTCGTTCTGACGCCGGAAGTGACCAACTGCATTTCGGCCAGCCGAAGCCGTCAGGCCGAGGTGCTGCAAACAGAGCAAGAGGACCAGTCTCTGGCCGCCCTCAGAAAGCAGGCTGCAAGACTTGGAATCTGGCTTCTGATCGGGTCTTTGGCGTTGAAAACAAATGATGCTGATGGGCGTTTCGCGAACCGCTCTTTCCTGATCGCGCCAGACGGCACCATCGCGGCGCGATATGACAAGATCCACATGTTCGATGTCGATGTATCGGAGGCCGAGTCCTATCGCGAATCAGCCGGATACCGCCCCGGCACATCCAGCGTGCTGGTCCGAACGCCGTTCGGTGCCGTCGGCATGACCATCTGCTACGACCTGCGCTTTCCGCATCTTTACCGGCAGCTTGCGCAGGCCGGGGCCGGGATCCTGACCGTGCCGTCAGCCTTTTCGCAGGTCACCGGGGCGGCGCATTGGGAAACGCTGCTGCGCGCGCGGGCGATCGAGACCGGCTGCTACGTTCTCGCCCCCGCCCAGACGGGAACGCATGCGTGCCAGCAGGGCAAGCCGCGCTGCACCCACGGGCATTCGCTTGCCGTGGGCCCATGGGGGGACATTCTGGCCGATGGAGGTACGCAGCCCGGTGTCGTATATGTGGACCTCGATCTCTCGCTGGTGGCGACAGCGCGCCACCGTATCCCCTCGCTTCACGCGGCAACCGAATTCGACGGCCCCAATGAGTGAAACCAACAACAATTCCCTGGCGGTGGCCCTGTTCAGCGAAATCCTGACCAACGATCAGCTGATTCGGAACAGGCTGAGCCGGGTGTTGCCCAAGGGGATGGAGATCAGCCATTTCTCGGTTCTAAACCACCTTGCGCGCGTGGGCGGTGAGCGCAGCCCGGCCCAGTTGGCCAAAAGTTTTCACGTCACCCGCGGCGCCATGACCAACACGCTGAGCAAGCTGGAATGGGCCGGATACGTGCATATCCGGCCCGACTGGGACGATGCGCGGCGCAAGATGGTGGCGATCAGCCCGGCGGGCAGGCAGGCGCGCGAAGCCGCCATCGCGGCGATCACGCCGATGATCACCGAGCTGGTGGCCGAGCTGGGCGATGCCAAGGTGCGGTCCACCCTGCCCGTGCTGCGCGAATTGCGGGCCAAGCTGGAAAGCGATTGACGCTCAGCCCGGTTTCACGCTGGCGGTGACGTAATTCACGCTGAGATCGCGGGACGACAGGGACCAGCTCCAGCTGATCGGGTTGAAGACGAATCCCTTGCGATCCACGGGACGCAGGCCCGCGCTCTCGATCAGGTCGTAAAGCTCGTCGGGCGTGATGAACTTGTTCCATTCATGGGTGCCCTTGGGCAGCCACCGCATCACGTATTCCGCCCCGACGATCGCCATTGCAAAGCTTTTGGCGTTGCGGTTTATGGTCGAGCAGACATGCAGGCCGCCGGGTTTGAGAAGCTGCTGGCAGGCCGTGAGATAGGCCAGCGGGTCGGCCACGTGCTCGACCACCTCCATGTTCAGGACCACATCGAACTGCTCGCCCGCGGCGGCCATTGCCTCGGCGGTGGTGTGGCGATAGTCGATCTCCAGCCCGGATTGCTCGGCGTGGATCTGGGCCACGGGGATGTTGCGCTCGGCCGCGTCGGCCCCGACGACATCGGCGCCGAGCCGCGCCATGGGTTCCGAGAGAAGCCCGCCGCCGCACCCGATGTCGAGGATCCGCAGGCCTTTGAACGGTGCCTGTGCATCCAGGTCGCGGTCGAACTCGGCGGCGATCTGGGATGTGATATATTCAAGCCGGCATGGGTTGAGCATGTGCAGCGGCTTGAACTTGCCATTGGGATCCCACCATTCGGCGGCCATCGCCTCGAACTTGGCGACTTCGGCGGGGTCGATCGTGGTTTGAGCGGCTTGCATTCTGCTCTCCATGTGCTCATCTGGTCGCGCCCTCTATATAGGACGGTCATGGACAAATTCTCAGGCCAAAAGAGCGCAGTCCAGTACCTGCATCCGCCGATCGAGCCCTTCGACCGGCGCATGATGGATGTCGGAGATGGGCACGAGATATACGTCGAGCAATCGGGCGCGCCGGATGGGCGGCCCGTCGTGGTGCTGCATGGCGGACCAGGCGGCGGGTGCAGCCCGGCGATGCGGCGGTATTTCGATCCGAACACCTATCGAATCATCCTGTTCGACCAGCGCGGCTGCGGCCGGTCGCGGCCCCATGCCAGCGTCGAGGCGAACACGACGTGGCACCTGGTAGCCGATACCGAACGTATCCGCGAAGAGTTAAGAATTGATGATTGGATCGTTTTCGGCGGAAGCTGGGGCGCGACGCTTGCCCTGATCTATGCGCAGACGCATCCCGAGCGCGTGAAACACCTTGTTTTGCGCGGCGTCTTTACCATGACGAAAGCTGAGCTTGACTGGTTCTACGGCGGCGGTGCGGGCAAGTTCTGGCCGGAAACATGGCAGCGATTCCAAGGGCTTGTGCCCGAGGACGAGCGCGACGACATGATCGCGGCCTATCACCGGCGGCTGTTCAGCGGGGACAGGGCCGAGGAGATCCGCTTTGCCAAGGCGTGGTCGGCCTGGGAAAACGCGCTGGCGACGGTGCAATCGAACGGGGCCGGCGGCGACAGCCCGCCGGAATACGCGCGGGCCTTTGCGCGGCTGGAGAACCACTATTTCATCAATGGCGGTTTCTTGGACCATGACGGGCAAATCATTGATCAGATTGACAAAATCGCGCATATCCCCGGCACGATCGTGCAGGGCCGATACGACATGATCTGCCCGCCGAGCGCCGCTTACACGCTGTCGGAGCGGTGGGAAAAGGCCAGCTTGCGGATGATCCCGGTGGCCGGTCACGCCCTGTCCGAGCCGGGTATCAGCGCGGAGCTGGTCAAGATCATGACCCGGCTTGGGCGCGAAGGTTAACGGCGTCTGACAGCACCGAACGCCACGTCGGTATCACGTCGGTATTCTGTCGGTATCGCATCGGTGCGCTGTCGGTCGGCGGCGAGGCACCGCAATCGTGACCTGACCGCGCGGTCATTCGCCCTATGTTGCCTTGCAGGATGCACCACGATGGAAGGAGACCCGAGATGAGCGACAAACCCGTGATCGAGGAGCGCGAGAACGGCCCGCTGGTGGTCAAGGGGCTGCGCAGCATGGTGGATGCCGAGGGCAACCAGATCGAGGTGAAGCCGGTCGTGGCGCTGTGCCGCTGCGGGCAATCCGCCAACAAGCCATTCTGCGACGGCAGCCACGAGGCGGCCGGGTTCGAAAGCCGCGGGGGCGCGCCCTCGGGCAAGGACGTGGTGCTGAGCTACGAGGGCGAGGCGGTCAGCGTGACCTACAACCCGATGATCTGCTCGCACGCGGCCGAATGCGGGCGTTTGGCCGGGCATGTCTTCGATCCCGCGCAGAAACCCTGGATCCAGCCGGACAAGGGCAGCGTGGAGGAGATTGAGGCGGTGATCGCGGCCTGCCCCTCGGGGGCGTTGGCGCTGAAGCGCGAGGATGGCGGGCGGGATCACCGGCTGGCCGAGCGCGCCGATATCACCATCGAGAAGAATGGCCCCTACTGGGTTCAGGACGCGGTGCCGCCGGTCGAGCCAAAGGGGGAGGGCATGACCGAGCGGAAATACGTTCTGTGCCGCTGCGGGATGTCGGGCAACAAGCCCTATTGCGACGGATCGCATGGCGACAAGGGCTGGCGGGACGACTGAGTTCCGCTTTCCCCTTGCAGATTCGGCCCGCGAGGCGTATATCCCCATCAACAGCGGCGCCTCCGGGTCCAAACCGGCAGGCTCCACCGGATAGCTATGACGGGCCGCGCGCCCGTTTTTTTGTGTCTGAAGGACCCATGACCAACGACCTGATCGCCAAAGCAGCCATCGACCGCCGGCTGGCCGAGATCATCACCCCCGTCATCGAGGATATGGGGTATGAGCTGGTGCGCGTGCGGTTGATGGGCGGCAAGACCCATACGCTTCAGATCATGGCGGAAAAGCCCTCGGGCGGGATCGAGGTGGATGATTGCGCCGAGATCTCGAACGCCGTGAGCGCCGTTCTGGACGTGGAAGACCCGATCACCGATGCCTACACGCTGGAAGTGTCGAGCCCCGGAATCGACCGGCCGCTGACGCGGCTCAAGGATTTCGAGGAGTTCGAGGGCTACGAGGCCAAGCTGGAGACATCCGAGCTGATCGGCGGGCGCAAGCGGTTCAAGGGCGTTCTGGCCGGGGTCGAGGATGACGAGGTGCTCATCAATATCGACGAGGGCACCGTGGGATTGAAATTCGATTGGCTGGCCGATGCCAAGCTGGTGCTGACCGACGAGCTGATCAAGGAAATGCTGAAGGCCCGCAAGGCCGCCGGCGCACTGAACGAAGACGCATTCGACGAGATCGAGACCGAAGGGTCTGAGGAGGACTGAAGATGGCAATTACCTCTGCAAACCAGCTTGAGCTGTTGCAAACCGCCGAGGCCGTGGCCCGCGAGAAGATGATCGACCCGTCGCTGGTGGTCGAGGCGATGGAAGAAAGCCTCGCCCGCGCGGCCAAGAGCCGCTACGGCGCCGAGATGGATATTCGCGTCTCGATCGACCGCAAGACCGGCAAGGCCAACTTCACCCGCGTGCGCACCGTGGTCGAGGACGATGAGCTGGAGAACTACCAGGCGGAGATGACGGTCGAGCAGGCCAAGCAATACCTGGACGACCCGCAGGTGGGCGACCAGTATGTCGAGGAGATCCCGCCCGTCGATCTGGGCCGGATCGCCGCGCAATCGGCCAAGCAGGTGATCCTGCAGAAGGTCCGCGAGGCCGAGCGCGACCGCCAGTACGAGGAATTCAAGGATCGCGCGGGAACCATCATCAACGGTGTCGTCAAGCGCGAGGAATACGGCAACGTGATCGTCGATGTGGGTCGGGGCGAAGCCATCCTGCGCCGCAACGAGAAGATCGGGCGCGAAAGCTATCGCAACGGCGACCGAATCCGCGCCTATATCAAGGACGTGCGCCGCGAGGCCCGCGGCCCGCAGATCTTCCTGAGCCGGACCGCGCCGGAATTCATGGCCGAGCTGTTCAAGATGGAAGTGCCGGAAATCTACGACGGCATCATCGAGATCAAGGCCGTGGCCCGCGACCCGGGCAGCCGCGCCAAGATCGCCGTGATCTCCTATGACGGGTCGATCGACCCGGTGGGCGCCTGTGTGGGTATGCGCGGCAGCCGCGTGCAGGCCGTGGTCAACGAGCTTCAGGGCGAGAAGATCGACATTATCCCGTGGAACGAGGATCAGCCGACCTTCCTGGTGAACGCGCTGCAGCCCGCGGAAGTGAGCAAGGTGGTCCTGGACGAAGAGGCCGAGCGGATCGAGGTCGTGGTCCCCGAGGACCAGTTGAGCCTGGCGATCGGCCGGCGCGGCCAGAACGTGCGCCTGGCCAGCCAGTTGACCGGGCTGGACATCGACATCATGACCGAGGCCGAGGATTCCGAGCGCCGCCAGAAGGAATTCGAGGAGCGCACCAA
>JAASSQ010000291.1 GCA_021767845.1 Roseovarius sp.
GGCATCAACCTTGAAACCTTCCTCACCGACGCGATGGACATTTCGCGCTTCGCCGCCACGGCCGAAGGGTCGGTGAGTTTCCTTGGCGTGGGCCGGTCGCTGAACGCGATCATGAAAAGCCTCGAGGGCAAGGGGGCGATCAGTACCGGGCGCGGCGTCATTTCGGGGATCGACCTAGACCGGCTGATGCGGTCGGGCGACGTGTCAGGCGGCACCACCGTGTTCGACAGCCTTGGTGCGAGCTTCACGATGCGCGAGGGCAACCTGTTCAACGACGATCTGCTGCTCAGCCTTCCGCTGGCCAAGGCGCGGGGCGAGGGGCGGATCGGTCTGGGCGCGCGGGATATTGATTACACCTTCACGCCGACATTGCTGGAAGGGGACACCCGCAAGGGGCTGGCGATCCCGGTGCGCATTCGCGGGCCGTGGGGCGATCCGAGGATCACGCCTGATCTGGAAGCGGCGATCGACCTGAATTTCAAGGAAGAGAAGAAAGAGCTGAAGGCCAAGGCAAAGCGCAAGCTGAAACGCGCGGCCGAGAAGGAACTGGGCGTGACCGTCGAAGAGGGGCAATCCGTTGAGGACGCGATCAAGGACAAGGTCGAGGACGAGTTAAAGAACGAGCTGTTCAAGCTGTTCGAGTGATCCAGGAAAAAGGCGCGCCGGGCATGGCCGGGCGCGCCTTGGTCATTCGGGTCGGGCGGCTTGCGTTACCGCTTGCGGTCGCGACGGCTGGACATCGGCTGGAACGCCACGCCGACATGCGCCTCGCAATAGGGTTTGCCGGCTTGCACGGGCAGGCCGCAGAACCAGAAATCATCGGTTGCCGGGTCGCCCACGGGCCATTTGCAGGTGCGCTCGGTCAGTTCCATCAGCGACAGCTTCTTGGCCTTCTTCTCGATCTCGCTGACCTTGGCGAGCGCCTCGGGGTCGATCTCGTTCGTGGAGGGTTGCGGCGGCAGGGGCTGGCCGGCCGGGATGATCTGCTTGACGCGCGACGCGGGCGCGGCAGCCGGGGCGGCATCGGGCTCTTTCGGTTCGGGCGCGGGTTTCGGTTCGGCCTTGGCGGCCGCGGGTTTCGCCGGGCTTTTGGCCTTGGCTTCGGACTTGGGGGCGGGTTTCGTCTTGGACCCGCCTTCGGCGCTGGCGGCCCCCGATCCGTTGCGGTTCGACAGCCCGAGGCGATGCACCTTGCCGATCACCGCGTTCCGGGTGACGCCGCCCAGTTCCTTGGCGATCTGGCTGGCCGACTGGCCCTCGTTCCAGAGTTTCTTAAGAAGTTCGACGCGTTCGTCGCTCCAGGACATGGCGGCTTTCCTATCTCAAAAGGCGGCCGGTTTCCCGCGCCGCCCTGCTTGTTCCGTGATCGCCCCTATTCTAATCACTCGCAGGTAAGTTACAAGGCGTCGAATCGCAGGTGACGAGGGGGTAGACATGGCCGATTTCAGCGACATGGGCACGCGGCGTTTCGGCGCGGTGAACTGGCTGGGGCTTTACACCCTGGCCGCGCGCGAGGTGCAGCGCTTCCTGTCGGTCTGGACCCAGACCCTGATGGCGCCGCTGGTCACCGCCGGGCTGTTCATGGTGATCTTCTCGATCGCCATCGGGCCGCGGCGGGGCGACGTGATGGGCGTCGATTTCACCACCTTCATCGCGCCCGGCATCCTGATGATGACGGTGATCCAGAACGCGTTTGCCAACACGTCGTCCTCGATCGTCATCTCGAAGGTGCAGGGCAACATCGTGGACACGCTGATGCCGCCGCTGAGCGCGGGGGAAATGGTGCTGGGCTACATGGCGGGGGGCATCGGGCGCGGCGTGTTCGTGGCGCTGGCCATCGCCCTTGGTCAATTCCTGGTGCTGGGGCTGGTGCCGGCGCATCCGCTTTGGGCGCTTGCGTTCGTGTTTCTGGGGGCGGCGTTCCTGTCGGGGCTTGGCATGGTGGCGGGGATCTTCGCCAACAAGTTCGACCAGATGGCCGCGATCACCAATTTCGTGGTCACGCCGCTGGCTTTCCTGTCGGGCACGTTCTATTCGGTGCAGGCGCTGCCGCCGGTGCTGAACGAGATCACCCATTTCAACCCGATCTTCTACATGATCGACGGGGTGCGCTACGGGATGATCGGGGTCTCGGACGGCTCGCCGTGGCTGGGCCTTGGCGTGGGCGTGGCGTCCACCGCCGCGATCTCGCTGATCGCGTGGCGCATGTTCGCAAAGGGCTACAGGCTCAAGGCGTAAGGGGGCGGCCCGGCGGGAACGCTGCGCCCAAGGCATTGACCCGGCAAAAGAAATCAGCGGCAGAGGCGTTCGGCGCGTTCGCCATAGGCGCGGTAGGCTTTCCAGAAGCGTTCGTCCGAGCCGCGGTCGGACTGGCGGATTTCCTGGGCGCGGTGCGGGTCGCGGTAGAAGGCCACGGCGCGGCGCTGCTGGGATGTGGTCAGCGTCTGGTTGGCGACATACTGGATGCAGCCGCAGAGCTTGCGGGACCGAGCCTTGCGGTCCGAGGCATTGCAGGCGGCGCTGATCGGGCCGGCGGCGATGGGCGTGCCGATAATCGGGCCGCGGTCGCGATAGCCGCCGTCGCGGCCGCCGCCGCAGCCCGCCAGAAACACCAGAACCCCAAGAAAAATTGCCTGTCGCATCACACGCGCCTCGTTTGTCGGCCGGGAAAACGGTGTGTTCGCACGCCCTTGCCCGGTCCGGTTCTGCCCGTGGCGCAGATTGCCCCAACGCCCGCGATTTTTCAATTCACAAGCTGGGGCATAGCTGCGACAGTTCCGCTGAAAATACAGGGCTCGGGGGCCGGGAGCGATCATGGATTTCAGTCTTTCCACGTTTTTCATCATTGTTTTCATGGTGATGATCCTTCAGCCGATGCTGACCGGCCGGATGTTCGCGTTCCGGCGGGAGCAGGCGATCCGCGGGATCGAGCGCAAGCGCAAGAGCCGGGTCATCACGATGATTCACCGGCAGGAAAAGCGCAGTTTCTTCGGGGTCAATGTCAGCCACATGATCGACCTGGAGGATGCCCAGTCGATCATTTCGGCGATCAAGGCCACACCGAGGGACATGCCCATCGACCTTGTGCTGCACACGCCGGGCGGGCTGGTTCTGGCGGCCATGCAGATCGCCCGCGCGGTCGAGGCGCATCCGGCGAAAGTCACTGTTTTCGTTCCGATTTATGCGATGTCGGGGGGCACGCTGATCGCGCTGGCAGCCGATGAGATCGTGATGGGCGAGTTCTCGATGCTGGGGCCGATCGACCCGCAGATCATGGGGATTTCGGCGGCCTCGATCGTGGCGGCGCGGGACGCCAAGCCGGTCGAGCATGTCTCGGACGTGGCGCTGGTGCTGGCGGATGTGAGCGACAAGGCGATCGCGCAGGTCACGCGCGGCGCGGTTGAGATCATGACGCCGCGGCTGGAGGAGAAGAAGGCCGAGGCGCTGGCGCGCAAGCTGGCCTCGGGGACGTGGACGCATGACTATGCCCTGACGCCCGCAGAGGCGCAGGCGCTGGGCGTGGAGGTGACGGTCGGGATGCCCTCGGAGATCCTGGACCTGATGAAGCTTTACCC
>JAASSQ010000052.1 GCA_021767845.1 Roseovarius sp.
GAATGGGACATGTGGGCCGTCGATCCGCGCCGCTACACCGACTACACCGATCGCGACTACTGCATCGCCAAGGGGATGGAGGTCTATGGCCACGAATACGCCATGCATTTCCCGTGGCACGAATGGCCCGCCGGGCGCGACCGCAAGCTCTCGCCGGTGCATGACCGGATCAAGGAACTGGGCGGCGTGATGGGCGCCTATAACGGGTGGGAGCGCGCCAACTGGTTCGCGCAGCCCGGCGACGACACCTCCGAAGAGGCCACCCAGACCTGGGACCGCGCCGGCCCGTGGGAGCCACGCATCGCCGAGGAATGCGCCGCCGTGCGCGATGCCTGCGGCGTGCTGGACCTGCCCGGCTTCACCCGGCTCTGGGTGCGGGGCGCGGGGGCCGACGACTGGCTGCGCGGCTTCGTCACCGGCGGCCTGCCGCGCGTAGGCCGGATCGGCCTCGTCTACGTGGCCGACGCGCGCGGCCGGGTGCTGACCGAATTCTCCTGCATCCGGCTGGACGAGAACAGCTTCGTGCTCATCACCGCCGCCGGTGCGCAATGGCACGATGGCGAGTTGGTCCGCCGCGCCGTGCCCGAGGGCGTGAGCGTCACCGAAACCACCACCGACCGCGACGCGCTGCTGCTGGCCGGCCCGCAATCGCGCGCGCTGCTCGCCCCGCTCACCGATGCCGACCTGTCGCTGCCCTGGCTCAGCCACCAGCACTGCACCGTGGCCGGGCAAAAGGCGTTCCTCATCCGGGTCAGCTACACCGGCGAACTGGGCTGGGAAATCCACGCCGAGAACGCCGCGATGCCCGCGATCTACGATGCCGTGATCGCCGCCGGGGCCAAGCCTTTCGGCATGTATGCGCTGAACTCCCTGCGCATCGAGAAAGGCTACCGCGCCTGGAAGGGCGACCTGTCCACCGACTACACCCTGTTCGAGGCCGGTCTCGACCGCTTCGTGAAACTCGACAAGCCGCAGGACTTCCCCGGCAAATCCGCGCTTCTGGCCGAGCGCGAAACAGGCCCCGCCAAGCGGTTCGCCACACTGATCGTCGAGGCCGGGGCCTCCGACGCGCCCTACATGTCGCCGATCTGGCACGACGGGCGGATCGTGGGCGAAACCACCTCCGGCGCATGGGGCTACCGGGTGAACGCCTCGGTGGCGCTGGCGATGGTCCGGGCCGACCTGGCAACGCCCGGCACGGAACTCGAGGTCGATATCTTCGGCACCCGCCACCGCGCGACCGTGCAACCCGACGGCCCGCTCTGGGACCCGGCGAACGCGCGCCTGCGCGCCTGACGACCCGCCACAACGAAAAAAGGCGCGGACAGATCCCCTGCCCGCGCCTTCTTCTTGGCAAAAATACCCCGGGGGGTCCGGGGGGGCAGCGCCCCCCGCCGCCCGGCACCGGCCCTTGGCCTCAGACCCGCTCGATCGCGATCGCCGTGCCCTCGCCGCCGCCGATGCAGATCGCGGCCACCCCACGTTTCAGCCCGCGCTTTTCCAAGGCGTTGAGCAGCGTCACCATGATCCGCGCGCCGCTGGCGCCGATCGGATGCCCCAGGGCGCAGGCCCCGCCATTCACGTTCACCTTGTCGCGCGGCAAGCCCATTTCATGCATGAAGGCCATCGGCACCACGGCAAAGGCCTCGTTCACCTCCCACAGGTCCACGTCGTCCTTGCTCCAGCCGATCCGCTCCAGCAGCTTCTGCGCCGCCGGCACCGGCGCGGTGGTGAACCAGCCGGGCGCCTGCGCGTGGCTGGCATGGCCCAGGATGCGGGCGCGGATGTTCAGCCCGCCCGCCTCGGCGGCCTCGCGCGAGGCCAGAACCAGCGCCGCCGCCCCGTCGCTGATCGAGCTGGAGTTCGCCGGCGTGACCGTGCCGTCCTTGCGGAAGGCGGGCTTGAGCTGCGGGATCTTGTCGGGCCGCGCCTTGCCGGGCTGTTCATCCTCCGTGACCATGATCTCGCCCTTGCGGGTGGTCAGGGTCACGGGCGCGATCTCGCCCTCGAAGGCGCCGGATTTCTGCGCCGCCAACGCGCCTTCCAGCGATCCGATGGCATATTCGTCCTGCGCCTCGCGGGTGAACTGGAACCGCTCGGCGCAATCCTCGGCGAAAGTGCCCATCAGGCGGCCCTTGTCATAGGCATCCTCCAGCCCGTCCAGGAACATGTGGTCGATCACCTGCGCGTGCCCAAGCCGCGCACCGCCGCGCATCTTGGGCAACAGGTAGGGCGCGCTCGACATGCTCTCCATGCCGCCCGCGATCATCGTGTCGGCCTGGCCAAGCGCGATCTGGTCGAACCCCATCATCGCCGCCTTCATGCCCGACCCGCACATCTTGTTGAGCGTGGTGGCCGGCACGTCCTCGCCCAGACCGCCGGCGAACCCGGCCTGCCGCGCCGGGGCCTGGCCCTGGCCCGCGGGCAGGACACAGCCCATCAGCACCTCGTCCACGGTTTCTGTCCGCGCATCGGCCAGCGCTGCGCGAATCGCCGCGCCGCCCAGGACCGGGGCCTCGACCCCGTCGAAATCGCCCTGGAACCCGCCCATTGGCGTGCGCGCCGCGCCCGCGATGACAACCTCTTTCATGATCCGTCCTCCTGTTTCCTGCCCATGAATACCGAATGGTAAGGAATGGGGTCTAGCCTTGCCCGTATTTCTACCTACGGGCCGGAGGCACAATGAACCTGCACAGCACCTATCACGACACCGTCAACCTGATCGCCGTGGACGATGCGCGCATCGATTCGGCGGTGGCGCTCCGGTTCAAGGATGACATGCGCAGCCTGACGGAACAGGGCCCCGATCACATCGTGCTCGACCTGTCGCGCGTCACCTTCGTGGATTCCAGCGGTCTCGGCGCGATCGTGGCCTCGATGAAACAGCTTGGGCCGGGCAAGCGGCTGGATCTTGCCGGGCTCACCCCGGACGTTGCCAAGGTGTTTCGCCTGACGCGCATGGACACCGTGTTCACCATCCATCCCCATGCCTCGGCCGTTGCCCCGCGTGCCGCCGGCTGATCCCGGCGCCCGCCGGGACCGCGCGGGGGGCCGCCGGACGCGCCGCATCGCGCGCCACGATCCGCCGGTTTCCATCGCGCTGCGCTTCGCCGCCTGCCCCGACAGGATCCGCGCCGCCCTGCGGCAGGTCCGCCGCCACCTTGCCGCGCAAGGCCTGTCCGACGACCGGCTGGGCATGGTGGAACTGGCCCTGGCCGAGGCGCTGAACAACATCGCCGAACACGCCTATGGCGGGCAGGATGAGGGGCCGGTCTCGCTGCTGGCGTGCCACGATGGCGACGGGCTGCGCGTGGTGCTGCGCGACCGGGGCCGCGCGCTGCCGGGCAACAGGCTGCCGGACGGCACCCTGCCCACGCTCGACACGCCCTCCCACGCGCTGCCCGAGGGGGGATTCGGCTGGTTCCTGATTCGCGACTTGGCCGACCGGGTGGATTACGCGCGCGCCGGTGGCACCAACCGCCTGATCCTGCAGTTTTCGGCCCGGTGACGCGTCCGTTTACCCTGCACCGGGCCAAAGTCACCGTATTGCCCCAATCCGAGCGAAAAACCGCCCGAATGCGGCATCATAACGATAACCGTAGCTGCATAAAGCTTCCCTCGGCGCCGCGTTAGAACAGCCCCCACCCAGTAGCGCGGCGTCGAGGTTTCTCCCCTCCCTCATCCGATTGGCATTCCCGCGACATGGCCCTACTGTGCGCGCCGCGATCACATGAGAGGGACCCCATGCGCGATTTCCACCTGCCCGGCCGCTCGGCCGTCTTCGCCACCAACGGCATGTGCGCCACGTCGCACCCGCTGGCCGCCAAAACCGCCGTCGATATCCTCGAACGCGGCGGCAACGCCATGGATGCGGCGATCGCGGGGGCGGTGCTGCTGGGGATTTGCGAACCGCAGATGACCGGCATCGGCGGGGATTGCTTTGCGCTTTTCACCAAGCCGGGCAGCGACGAGATCCACGCGCTCAACGGTTCGGGCCGCGCCCCGGCCGCCGCGACGGCCGCCGACCTGCGCGCCCGCGGCCACGACAGCGTGCCGCTGAACAGCGCCGATGCCGTGACCATCCCCGGCGCGATGGATGCCTTCTGCCGCCTGTCCGACGACCACGGCAAACTGGGGCTCGACGCGCTCCTCGCCCCGGCCATCCACTATGCCGATGCCGGCGTTCCGGTCGCGCCGCGCGTGGCCTTCGACTGGCCCACCGCCGCCAAGGCGCTGCAGGGCCACGGGATCACCCATTACTCGAACGGCGGCGCACCGCTGAAAACCGGCGAGATCTTCCGCGCCCCCGGTCAGGCCGAACTTCTGCGCCGCGTTGCCAGGCACGGGCGCAACGCCTTCTACACCGGCGAGGTGGCCGAGGACATGCTCGCCGCCCTGACCGCCGCCGGCGGCCTGCACACGGCCGAGGATTTCGCCGCCACCACCTGCGATGACACGATGCCGATCGCCGGCGATTACAAGGGCGTCGATCTGGTCGAGCATCCGCCCAACGGCCACGGCGCCACCGCGATCCTGATGCTGAACATCCTCAAGCATTTCGACCTGCCGCTGATGGACCCCCTTGGCAGCCAGCGCGCCCATATCGAGGCCGAGGCCGCCAAGCTGGCCTATGACGCGCGCAACCGCATCATCGCCGATCCCGACCACACCGCCCGGCTGGACCACATGCTGGCACCCGAAACGGCGGCGAAACTGGCCGCGCTGATCGATCCGCAAAGCGCCATGCCCGACCCCGCCGCGCTATCCGAGGCGGTGCATCGCGAAACCGTCTACATCACCGTGGTGGACCGCGACCGCATGGCCGTGTCGCTGATCTACTCGATCTTCCACGGCTTCGGCTCGGGCATCGCGTCCGAGAAATTCGGCGTGCTGTTCCAGAACCGCGGCGCGGGCTTCACCCTCATCCCAGGCCACCCCAACGAGATGGCCGGCGGCAAGCGCCCGATGCACACCATCATTCCCGCCATGCTGCGCGAGGGCGGCCGCGTCACCATGCCCTTCGGCGTGATGGGCGGCGCCTACCAGCCCAACGGCCATGCCCGCGTCGTCACCAACCTGCGCGATTACGGGATGGACACGCAGACCGCGCTGGACGCCCCGCGCAGCTATGCCGAGGGCGGCAAGCTCAAGGTCGAACGCGGCTATTCCGATACGGTGCGCGCCGAACTGGCCGAGATGGGACATGATGTCACCGTGCCCGACACCGCCATCGGCGGCGCGCAGGCCATCGTGATCCGCCCCGACGGCGTGCTGGAAGGCGCCAGCGATCCGCGCAAGGACGGCTGCGCCCTTGGCTACTGATCCTCAGCGGGGCGTGGCCGCCGGGCCGCGCCTCAGTTCAATTGGAAATGCAGCGGGTAATGGCCATCCTGGAATGGGCCGAACAGGTCGGGAATGTCCGGGTGATCCACCGGCTCGCCCGAATAATCGGCCACCAGGTTCTGTTCCGACACGTAGGCCACGTAATAGCTTTGCTCGTTCTCGGCCAGCAGATGATAGAACGGCTGCTCGCGCGACGGGCGGCTGTCCTCGGGAATCGAGTGATACCATTCCTCGGTGTTCGAGAATTCCGGATCGACATCAAAAATCACCCCGCGAAACGGGTGTTTCTTGTGCCGGACGACCTGTCCGAGCGCGTATTTGGCACGTGTCTTCAGCATCATGGTACAGCCCCTATAACGCAAGTTTAGCTGTTTCAAGGGAGGTTTGTCCAATGGCTCGGCCGGAAATCGCGGGAAACAGTTTGTGAACCTCGCCGTTACAGTTCTCGAGATCGTCGCCCCGGTTTTCCTGCTGGCGGGCATCGGATTCGCCTGGGTGAAACTGGGCTTTGAATACCGGATGCAATTCGTCACGCAACTGGCGATGACGCTGTCGGTGCCCTGCCTGATATTCACCTCCCTGATGCAGACCGAGATCGACCCCAAGGCGCTGACCACGCTGTCGGCGGCCTCGGTGGTGGCCTATGGCGGGCTGACGCTGGTCATGCTGGTGCTGGTCCGCGCGGCGGGGCTGGAAACGCGCACCTATACCGCGCCGATGATCTTCGGGAATACCGGCAACCTGGGCCTGCCGCTGGCGCTGTTCGCGTTTGGCGAAACCGGGCTGGGCTATGCGGTGGTGGTCTTCGCGATCATGGCGATCTGGTCCTTCACCTTCGGGATCTGGCTGGTCTCGGGGGGCGGGTCGGTGCTCAAGGTGCTGCGCGAACCACTGGTCGCGTCCACGCTTCTGGGCGGGCTGTTCCTGTGGCAGGGCTGGCAGACGCCCACTTTCCTGACCAACACCCTGACGCTGGTGGGCCAGCTGGCCATCCCGCTCATGCTGATCACCCTGGGCGTCGCGGTGGCACGGCTCACGCCGGGGCGCATCGGACTGTCGGTTCTGCTGTCGGTGGTCAAGCTGGCGCTTTGCGCGGGCATCGGCTGGGCCGTGGGGCTGTGGTTCGGCCTCGACGACACGGCGCTCGCCGTGCTGGTGTTGCAGGTGGCCACGCCCGTGGCCGTCACCTCCTACCTGCTGGCCGAGAAATACGGGGCCGATGCGCAGGCCGTGGCGGGGCTTGTCGTGGTCTCCACGCTGTTGTCGGTCGCGGGCCTGCCCGTGCTGCTGGCGATGCTTCTGTGACCGCGCGGCGCCTTGGGCCAATTCAGGATTCCCCCGCGCCTCCGATTGCGTTAAACTCCCTGAAAAACAAACACGAGCGAGAGGCAGATGAGCAGAACTCTTCGCGCATTCATGATCGTCCTGCTGGTGGCGTCCTGCGGGGGTGGCCCAAGCGGCCCGCCGCCGCGCGATCTGGACAATGCCTGTTCGATCCTGGATCAGCGCCCGCAATACAAACGCGCCTTCAACGCCGCCGAACGCCGCTGGGGCGTGCCGGTGCATGTGCAGATGGCCACCATCCACCAGGAAAGCCGCTTCGACGGCGAAGCGCGCACGCCCTTCCGCTGGACGCTTGGCATCATCCCGATGGGCCGGCAAAGCTCCGCCTATGGCTACAGCCAGGCGCTTGATGGCACGTGGGAGGAATACAAGCGCGAGCAACGCCGCTTCGGCGCACGACGCAACGACATCTACGACGCGACCGATTTCATGGGCTGGTACATGTCCAAATCCACCGAACGGCTCGGCATCCCCCTCAATGACACGCGCAACCAGTATCTTGCCTATCACGAGGGGCGCACCGGCTATGCCCGGCGCAGCTTCAACAGCAAGCCTTGGCTGCTTCGTGTCGCCGACAAGGTCGAGGCCCGGTCGCGCATGTATGAGGCCCAGCTTCGCCGCTGCAACGGGCGCGGCTTCGGCATCTTCTGAGTCCGCCGCGCGCACCCTGCCCGCGCCTCTTGCCCGCTCCGTCCCGCCCGCTCAGGCAGCGGCGCGTGCGGCGGGTCAGCGATCGTTGCGCTGCTCCACGCCGCGTCCGGGGATCTGGAACCGGTCGTCGGCCAGCCTCACGCCGGTCTGAAGATCGCCCAGAACCACCGTTGTCCGCGCCCCGGCGCTGTCATTGATGACCCACTGGCGCAGCTCCACGGGATCGGCGGTAAAGACCAGCTCGATGCTGCCGTATTCGGGGTTCTCGGGGTCTTGCGCGCGGATCGTCGTGGTCTTGCCGTCGCTGGCATGGCCCGTGACCATCCGCTCGCGCGTCAGGTCCACGTCGCGCGCCAGGATGATATGCAGCGGCGTTCGGTGCAGCGGGTAGGCTTCGGGCGTGGTGTTGGACTTGGCATCCACGATGCCCACCGTGTCGCCATCGGCCACAACCAGCGTGCGTTCGGGCGGATCGTATTCGAACCGCACCCGTCCGGGCCGCTTGATGAAGATGCGCCCGGTGCTGATCGTGCCGTCATCGTTGATCTGGGTGAACTCGCCCTGCGCGGTCTGCAATCCGTTGAGATAGTTCGAGATCTGCCCAAGAGACAGTTTCTCCGCCGCCGCCGGCAGCGCCGTGGCCAGGCTCAGCGCAGCAGCCGTCAGAATACCAAATGCCTTCATCCGCCTCGGGTCCTTTCTCGGTCGGCTCATGCGGTGCCAGTCTGCACCGGGGCGCGGGTGATATGCGATAACAGCGCCGCTCAGCCTGATATCACCATGCTCCAGCCGGTAATCAAGGCCGCCGCCGCCGCGCCAAGCCCCACCAGCATCAAGATGCCGTCACCCGCCGTGATCGCCAGCCCGATCACCGCGACCGCCGCCATCGGGATCGCGGCGGCGAAGGGAATCAATTCCAGCGGCGGCACCATCAGGCACAGCGCCAGCACCGCCGCCGCCGCGGCCAGCCGCGCGGGCATGGTGGTCAGGGCGCGCAGGCGGCGGCCGAAATGCCGATCCATCCACGCAGCCGCCGGGCGCGCCTTGTCCATCGCGCGGCTCACGCGGTCGGCAGGCACAGACCGCCGCGACAGGACAGGCGGCATCCAGATCGTGCCACGGTTCATCAGGATCTGCACGGCGACCAGCACGATCAGCAGCGCGCAGGACGTGGGCACCCCCGGCACGGCCCCAAGCGGCGACACGGCGATCAGCGCCGGGGCAAAGAACAGCGGGCCAAAGCCGCGATGCCCGACCACACCCACGAGGTCGCCGACCGACACCTCGTCGCGGGTCTCGGCCAGCCGGCCCATCTCGTCCATCAGCCTCTGGGCCGCCCCGCCCTCGCCGCCGGTCATAAGCCTTGCCTCCTCGTCGGGTCGGGCCGGGGCCGCCGCGCGGCGGCGCCGGGCTTATTGCTCGGGCACCAGGATTTCGCGCTTGCCCACGTGGTTGGCCGCGCTGACAACGCCCTCGTCCTCCATCTGCTCGACCAGGCGCGCCGCCTTGTTGTAGCCGATGGCCAGCTTGCGCTGGATGTAGGAGGTCGAGCATTTGCGGTCCTTTATGACGATCGCGACCGCCTGGTCGTAAAGCGCATCCTCGCCGTCGGTGTTGCCGCCGGTGCTCAGCCCCAGCACCTGGTCGATGCTGTCGGCCTTCTCGTCATCCGGGCCGTCCTGCACGCCGTTCACGTAATCGGGCGGGCCATAGGCCTTGAGGTGATTGACCACCTCCTCGACTTCCTCGTCGCTCACGAAAGGCCCGTGGCAGCGCGTGATCTTGCCGCCCCCGGCCATGTAGAGCATGTCGCCCATGCCCAGAAGCTGCTCGGCCCCCATCTCGCCCAGGATCGTGCGGCTGTCCACCTTCGAGGTCACCTGGAAGCTGATCCGCGTGGGGAAGTTGGCCTTGATCGTGCCGGTGATCACGTCCACCGACGGGCGCTGCGTCGCCATGATCAGGTGAATCCCCGAGGCCCGCGCCATCTGTGCAAGGCGCTGGATGCAGGCCTCGATCTCCTTGCCCGCGACCATCATCAGGTCGGCCATCTCGTCCACGATGACCACGATATAGGGCATCTTCTCGGGCGCGAACTCCTCGGTCTCGAACACCGGTTCGCCGGTCTCGTCGTCAAAGCCCGTCTGCACCGTGCGGCTGAACATCTCGCCCCGGCTCAGCGCATCCTCGACCCGGCCATTGTAGCCGTCGATGTTGCGCACGCCCATCTTGGACATCTTGCGATAGCGCTCCTCCATCTCGGCCACGACCCATTTCAGCGCCACGACCGCCTTTTTCGGATCTGTCACGACCGGCGACAGAAGATGCGGGATCCCGTCATAGACGCTCAGTTCCAGCATCTTGGGGTCGATCATGATCAGCCGGCATTCCTCGGGGCTCAGCTTGTAGAGCAGCGACAGGATCATGGTGTTGATCGCCACCGACTTGCCCGAGCCGGTGGTGCCCGCGATCAGCAGGTGGGGCATCTTGGCCAGGTTCTGCACGATCGGATCGCCCCCGATATCCTTGCCAAGCGCCAGCGGCAGCTTCTGGTTGCCGTCGCCATAGGCCCGGCTCGACAGGATCTCGCGGAAGCCCACCATCTCGCGGTTGTCATTGGGCAGCTCGATCCCGATCACGCTGCGCCCCGGCACGGTGCTGACACGCGCCGACAGCGCGCTCATCGACCGCGCGATGTCGTCGGCCAGCCCGATCACCCGGCTCGCCTTCAAGCCCGGCGCCGGCTCCAGCTCGTACATGGTCACGACCGGGCCGGGGCGGACGCTGACGATCTCGCCCTTGACCCCGTAATCATCCAGCACGTTTTCCAGCATCCGCGCGTTTTCCTCCAGCGCCTCGTCGCTCAGGTGATGACGCTTGATGCTGTCGGGATTGGTCAGAAGGCTCAGCGGCGGCAGCTCGTAAGCCTCCTGCGCGGCCTCCTCGAATTGCAGCGCGGGCTGCGCCTCGGCCATCGCGCGGGCCGAGGGCTGCGGCGCGCGGCGCGGCGCGTGCTGCACGACCTTCCGGGGCTCGGCCACCGGGATGCGCGGCGCCTGCGCTGCCTGCGCTGCCTGCGCCGCCTCGGGCCGCGCGGCAGGGGCCTCCTCGGCCCAGGGCTGCGCCGGCGCGCTCAAGGGCGGCTCCTCGGGCATGGCCTGCGCCGCGGCCGTCAGGGGAGGCTCGGGCGGCAGGCCATCGGCCCGGCGATCGGAGTTCAGCACCAGCGGATCGGGTCCGCGCCCGCGCCCCTTGGTCAGCGGCGCGACCGACTCGACCTTGACCGCCGGGTTCTGGCGCACGCGGGTCTTTATGACATCCGCGATCTTGGCCCGGATGCGATCGTCGCCGGGCGCCTCCACGTCATGTGCGGGGCCATCCGTCTCGATCAGTTCCGGCTCGGGCTCGGCGCGCCGCATTAGCGACGGCATCCGCGACAGCAGGCCACCGGGCTTGTCCTCGGCCGCGGTGATCTGCGCCTCGGGCTGCGGCTCGGGCGCCACCTGTGTCGCGCCCCGGCGCACCACCGGCTGCGGCGGCAAGGCGGGCTCGGCATGGGCATACTCGTCGGCCTCGGCACGCGAAACCGCGCGCCGCGCGCGCGCCTCGGCGGCCTTGGCCTGCACGCCCTGCGCGGCGCCCAGCGCCCCGGACGCGCCCCGCCCGGCCAGCGCCATGATCCAGGCATAGGTCATGATGATCCCCACCAGCAGGAAGCGGGCAATGCGCGCGATCTCGGGCCGGGTGAAGCCCAGCACGAAGGCCCCCAGCACCAGCATCCCGACCCCCAGGCCGACCGACAGCAGCTTCAGGCCCGCGCTCGCGCCAAGCGGCAGGATGCCCAGCGCCGCGCCCAGGATCGTGTCGCCGAACAGCCCGCCCAGCCCGAAACTGTGCGTCGCCGACCAGGCCGACCCCGGTTCCAGCGAGGCGGCATAAAGCGACAGGACGGCGATCCAGATCGGGGCAAAGATCAGCCGCCCCACCGCGCGGTCCGCGCCGCGATGCAGGGTGAACCGCAGCCCCCAGGCGCCCAGCACGATCGCCAGCCCCCAGGCGCCCCAGCCCACGATCATGAACAACGGGGCCGCGATCGAGGCCCCGATCCGCCCCATCCAGTTCTGCACCGGCGCATCCGTGGCCGACATCCAGCTCGGATCGTCGGGGTGATACGAGGCGATCATCGCGGCGGCCATCGCCCCCAGCACCAGCAGGGCCAGCCCCATCAGTTCCTTGCCGCGCTTCTCGATCGCCTCGGCCATGGTGCTGTCAAGCAGCGGGTCGCGCCCGCGTGTCTGGTAAGCCATCTTGTCCCCTCGTCCTCACTTCATGCGTAAAGACAGTCGCGCAACGCCGTCAGGCCGCGCGCCATCTCGTCTTTTGGGGCCACCATCGCGACCCGGATGAACCCGTGGCCGGGGTTCTCGCCCCCGACCTCGCGGCTCAGATAGGCGCCGGGCAAAACCCGGACGCCGGTTTCGCGCCACAGCTTCAGCGCCGCCGCTTCGCCGTCCTCGACAGGCAGCCACAGGAAAAACCCCGCCTGCGGGCTGTCATAGCCCGGCACGCTGGCCATGATCTCGTCGGCCAGGGCGTATTTCTCGGCGTAAAGCCGGCGGTTTTCCTCGACATGGGCCTCGTCGGCCCAGACCCGCTCGGCGGCGCGCTGCAACGGCAGGGGCAACGGCGCCCCGGCATAGTTGCGCAACTGCTTGATGCGCGTCAGGCTTTTCGGGCCGCCCGCAACGAAGCCCGACCGCAGGCCCGGCAGGTTCGACCGCTTGGACAGGCTGTGAAAGGCCAAAACACGTTCGGGGTCCGCCCCCATTTCGGCGGCCACCTCCAGCGCGCCCGTCGGGGGCTGGTCGCGGTAGATCTCGGAATAGCACTCATCGGCAAAGACCTGGAAATCGTGCTTTTCGGCCAGCGCGATCAGGTCGCGCCAATAGGCGGCATCGGCAACCGCGCCCTGCGGGTTCGACGGCGAACACAGGTAAGCCACCGCCGTGCGCGCCAGAACATCCTCGGGCACCGCGCCGAAATCCGGCAGATGGCCGGTCCCGGGCGTGGCGGGCAACAGAACCGGCTCGGCGCCCACGCTCAACGCGGCCACCATGTAAACCTGGTAGAACGGGTTGGGCAGCAACACCACGGGCCGCCCCCCGCCCTTCTGCTCGGGGCAGAGCGCCATCATCGCGTTGTAAAGCCCCTCGCGCGTGCCGTTGAGCGCCATGACATGCGCCTCCGGCTCCATCGCCACGCCATAGCGCCGCCCCAGCCAATCGCAGATCGCCTGCCGCAGCTCGACCGTGCCCTCGTTCACCGGGTAGCGGGCGAATTCATGCACGTTTTGCGAAACGACATCGGCCACCCACGCGGGAAAGGCGTGTTTCGGCTCGCCAATGGTCATATGCAGCACCTCGCCGCCGGGCGCATGGGCGTCCAGCAGGCTCCGCAGGCGCGGAAACGCGTAGGCCGGTAGGTTCGAAAACCGCTCGGGAAACATGTCTTACTGCCTCAAGGTTCGGGATCATCACGCCCCGTTTGACCGTGAATCTACCCAAGCCCCTGTATCAGGTCCAGCAAAACCAATGCCTTGACAGCCCGATTGTGGCACTTTTGCAGACAGCACCCCGCTTCGCCTGGCCCCCAATACCTCGGGGGAGTCGCCGCTTGCGGCGACGGGGGCAGCGCCCCCGCCCGCGCCCCGCTCAGGTCAGCGCGTCCTCCGCCGCCTTGCACAGCCGCAAAAGCCGCTCCTCCTGCATCGGCGTGCCGCACAGCAGGATACCGCAGCCCGGCCGCCCGGTGGGCAGGGTCACGGCGGGCAGACCCATCAGGTTGCCCACGCGGGTGTTGCGCAGGGTCAACAGGTTCTCGGTGACGTAATAATCATCGTCCTGCATCAGCTTCTCGGCATCGGGCGGCAGGTTCGGGGCGGTCGGCATGATGACCGCATCAAAGCCCGCCATCCGCTCGGCCCAGGCAGCGCGCAGCCCGTCCAGCTTGCGCCAGGCCGCGACGTAATCGGCGCCCTTCACGTCCTTGCCGCCGCGGAACCGGTCCAGGACCGGGGCGAACATCTTCTCGGGGCTGGCCTCGATCACGTCGGCCCAGGTGCCGTAGGCCTCGGCGGTGTAAAGGATGCCCGACATCGGCATCGCCTCTTCCACCTCGGGCGCGGCCACCTTTTCCACGGTTGCGCCCGCCGCCTCCAGACGCCCAACCGCCGCGTCGTAGGCGGCCAGCGGCTCGCGCCGGATGTCGTCCAGAACCACCGATTGCAGCGCGGCCAGCCGCACCCCTTTCAGGCTGGCGCCGCGCAGGTCGGCGGCGCGGCTGCGCCCGTCCAGCACCGCCAGCAGCAGCGCGGCATCCTCCACGCTGCGCGTCAGCGGCCCCACCGTGTCGAACCGCTCGGCCAGCGGCACCACGCCGTCAAGCGAGATCCGCCCCGCCGTGGTCTTCAGCCCCACCAGATCGTTCCACGCCGCCGGAATGCGCACCGAGCCGCCCGTGTCGCTGCCGATCCCGGCCGCGGCCAGCCCGAAGGCCACGCTGGCCCCGGCGCCCGAGCTTGACCCCCCCGGCACCGCCTTGGGGTCGTTCACGTTGGGCGGCGTCGCGGTTTGGGGGTTCAGCCCCAGACCCGAGAAGGCCAGCTCGCTCATATGCGTCTTGCCCAGGCAGACCAGCCCGGCGCGCGTGGCCCGGGCCAGAACCCGCGCATCGCGCTGCGGCACCCGGCC